>JALYZZ010000162.1 GCA_030948675.1 Bacteroidota bacterium
ATTATAAAGTCATTTAATCCCTGCAAAACGAGTAGCTTATTGTGCGGAGCAGAAATCATACATTGGGTAGAATCAATCACCATTACCTTGTCCCCTGCAATTGCGTTTCCTAAGTAGTCCTTTTCGAGGTTATCGTAAGCGCTGGTCCAGGTTCCTAGATCGCTCCATCCAAAACTGCTTGGTATCACATACACATTATTTGCTTTTTCCATTACCGCATAGTCTATAGATATGCTTGAACATTGTGGATACATTCGTTCAATAGCTTGCTTTTCCTGGGGGGTATTCATCTTCTCGCATTCTGAAGCAAAGATTTCATGCAGCTCAGGTTCATGCATTTCAAACCTTTTAATAATTACTTCTGCTTTCCATATAAAAATACCTGCGTTCCATAAAAAGTCTCCACTTGCCAGAAATGTTTTTGCCAGCGGCAGGTTTGGTTTTTCAGTAAAAGTTCTTACTTTAAAAATGCTGTCTTCAACTGCAGTTTCGGTTTCGTATTGAATGTAGCCATATCCGGTATTTGGATATGTAGGCTTAATGCCAAGTGTAACAAGTGCGTCGTTTTTTTCAACAAAATCAATCGCTTTCTGACAGGTTTGTTCAAATCCTTCTGTGTCTAAAATGAGATGATCTGCCGGTGCAATTATTAGTGTAGCCTTAGGGTCTTTGTTTAATACTTTAAAAGAGATGTATGCAATGCAGGGAGCAGTATTCTTTCTGCTTGGTTCAGCAACAATGTTTTCTTCCGGCATTTGTGGTAATTGCTGTTTTACAATTTCTGTGTATTCGTTTGAAGTAACCACAAAAATGTTCTCCTTTGGTACAAATTTTTCAAAGCGGTCAAAGGTTTGTTGTATTAAAGTTTTTCCGGTATTTAAAATGTCAAGAAATTGTTTTGGATAACCGACCCTGCTCTTGGGCCAAAATCTGCTGCCGATGCCGCCGGCAATAATTGCTACGTAGTTGTTATTCATTTTTTGTTATAAATCGGTAAAATAAGTGTTGTTTTCATTCTTATACAATCCCTTCTTTTACAAGGTCATGCAGGTGCAACATGCCCAGATAATCCTTGTTTTTATTAATAACGATCAATTGGCTGATATCATTGCTTCTAAGTACATCTAATGCATTAACAGCCAGTTCATCTGCCAGTATCTTTATGGGAGAAGGATTTAAGATATCTTCTGCCCTTATAAGACCAGGCGCATCACTTTTCTCAAGCATTCTTCTAAGATCTCCATCGGTAATAATGCCTGTTATTTCTCCTTGTTCTGATACCACTGCTGTAGCCCCAAGACGACCTTTTGTAATCTGTACAATAATCTCTTTTAAGCCAGCTTGGGGCAGCACAAGTGGCTTGCTATTAAATGTATACAAGTCTTTCACTTTCAAATACAATCGCTTGCCCAGGTTCCCTCCCGGGTGAAATTTGGCGAAGTCTACACCTTTAAATCCCGCATGTTCCATCAGGCAAACTGCCAGCACATCGCCCATTACAAGTTGTGCGGTGGTACTACTTGTAGGAGCGAGGTTGTTAGGGCAAGCTTCTTTAGTGACTGTTGTGTTTAGAAAATAGTTGCAATTTTTCACCAGGTACGATTTCTCGTTGCCACACATAGCAATGAGAACATTTCCAAAATTTTTAATTAGCGGTACGAGCACTTTTATTTCCGCACTTTCGCCGCTCTTGCTAAGAAGCATTACAACATCTTCTTTACCAATCATGCCAAGGTCTCCATGTATTGCGTCCCCGGCATGCATAAATAGACTTGGTGTACCAGTACTATTTAACGTAGCCACAATTTTTTGAGCTATAATGGCGCTTTTGCCAACACCACTGATCACAAGTCTACCCGTGCATGTGGAAACTAGCTTAACAGTCTTTTCAAAATCTTCATTGATGAATTTCGCAAGACCTGCCACTGACTCAGCTTCTAATTGTATCGTTCGGATAGCAGTATTCAATAAAGTTTGATTCATGAAGCGGTAAAATTAGTATTGTTTCTTTGTTTAATGATTAAGTAAGTATTTACTGCCTTATCACTGAAAGCAGCAATGCAATTAAGGAAGGGACTTGAACTTTAATTGAAATGAAGCCTTTAAAAGTTCTTTAAATACTGCCATTAGTGGGCATTTTGCTGCTGGTTTACAAGTTTAAACTTTAACAAATGGGCTTTTTAATAACAATCCACTTGCAGTAACTTCGCTACCCTTGTTAAAGATTTTATCGTTTGAATTGGTTAGAATTTAGCAAGTTTTTTAATCCTTACGTCGAATGAAAAAATTAAAAATGCCTGAGAGGGTGAATTGAAATAAAGAAAATGGCAACTAAAACAACTCCCAAAAAAGCGACTGAAAAAAAAGCAGGTTCATCTAAAACTTCAACAAAAAAAACTTCTTTTATTGATGCTGCACCAACACATTCTTACGATATACATAAAAGCCTTTTAAATCATTTCGGCTTTAATAAATTTAAAGGTACCCAGGAGCAGGCAATCAATACTTTATTAAGTGGTAAAGATACTTTTGTTATTATGCCGACTGGTGGCGGTAAAAGTTTGTGTTATCAACTACCAGCGTTAATCATGGAAGGGTGTGCTATAATAGTTAGTCCTTTAATTGCGTTGATGAAAAATCAGGTAGACCTTGTGAGGGGATATAGTGAAAAAGATAATGTTGCGCATTTTTTAAATTCATCACTTACAAAAGTTCAGCAGAGGGAAGTTAAGTCAGACCTGATAGAAGGTAAAACAAAATTATTATACGTAGCACCTGAGACACTTACAAAGCAAGAGAACCTTGATTTCTTCAGCGATCTTAAAATTTCATTTTTTGCTGTTGATGAGGCACACTGCATTTCGGAGTGGGGTCACGATTTTCGTCCCGAATATCGGCGTTTGAAGGAGATGATGTCTGTTATAAATCCAAGCGTTGCTATAATCGCATTAACCGCTACAGCAACACCTAAAGTACAAAGCGATATTTTAAAAAATCTTGGTCTAAGGGATCCTGCCATTTTCATTTCTTCTTTCAACCGGGAAAATTTATATTATGAAATACAGCCCAAGGTTAAAAAGGACCAAACCATAAAAAGCATTGTGCGTTTCATATCTCAAAACCCTGGTAAAAGTGGTATCATTTATACGCTTAATCGAAAGACAACAGAAGAGTTGGCTGAGATATTAGTGGCCAACAAAATAAAAGCTGTTGCATATCATGCCGGTCTTGACGCAAAATTGCGAGCAGAGCGGCAAGACAAATTTTTAAAGGAAGATACACAGGTAATAGTTGCGACTATCGCCTTCGGAATGGGCATTGATAAACCCGATATTCGTTTTGTTATTCATTACAATATACCAAAGAGTATAGAAAACTATTACCAGGAAACGGGCCGTGCTGGCCGCGATGGTTTAGAAGGAAAATGCATTTTGTATTACTCACACAAAGATGTTGCAAAATTAGAGCATCTGATGCGTGATAAGCCTTTAAGTGAAAGAGAGGTAGGTGCTCAATTAATTAATGAAACAGTAAGTTTTGCTGAAAGCAGCGTTTGCCGTCGTAAAATTTTGCTCCATTATTTTGGTGAAGATTGGGATACCAACGGTTGTGCGGCGACGGGTGGTTGCGACAATTGTGTGCCTAAAGAAAAAATTGAAGCGCAGGAAAATGTAATCAAAGTTTTAAAGGTTGTTAAGGCACTTGATCAGCGTTTTACAATAGATTATGTTGTTAACGTATTGAAAGGGAAACTCACTCCTCAAATTCAAATGTATCGTCACAATGAGCTTGCTATTTATGGGATAGGTAAAGATCAGGATGAACACTATTGGAATAGTCTTATCAGGCAGATGCTTTTATCGAACTTAATCGTTAAAGACATCGAGGAGTATGGTTTATTGAAATTCACCCCCGGCTCCGAGGCCTTTTTGAAGAAGCCTGCTAGTTTTCAGATTGTATTGTATAACAAGTTTGAAGATGCTAATTCCGAAGATGATGAAGAAGCAGATGCTCCAACCCACAGTGTGGGTGCTGCTGCTGATGAGCATTTGTTCAACATGTTGAAAGAACTTAGACAAAAGGAAGCTAAGAAAAAAGGGTTGCCTCCATTCGTGTTATTTCTTGAAAACTCACTACAAGACATGGCTACGATGTATCCGACAACGTTGAAGGAACTGGAAAAGTGCCAGGGCGTTAGCGTTGGGAAAGCCTTGAAGTATGGAAGACCTTTCGTTGAGTTAATTGGTAAATATGTAGAGGAAAACGATATTGAAAAGCCAGACGATTTTGTTATGAAGAGTGTTGCGAATAAAAGCAGCAACAAGATTTTTATTATTCAGAATGTTGATAAGAAAATTCCTTTAGAGACAATTGCAAAGACAAAAGACTTGAAGCTAGATGTATTGCTTGAAGAGATGGAAACAATTGTCGCAAGCGGAACGAAGCTTAACCTAAGTTATGCAATAGACGATATGCTGGATGAAGATGAGCAGGATGAAATAATTGATTATTTCAGAAGCTGCGAAACATCTTCTTTAGAAGTAGCACAAGAGGAACTTTCTGACGGGGGTTATGACTGGGAGCAATTGAAAATAATGAGGATAAAATTTTTGAGCGAATATGGCAATTAGTTTTTTTGTAGAGTAATGGAAAACCACTTTAGGTAGCTTTTTTTCAAGAATTCAATATTATCAATTATATTTTTTTTAAAAAAGGATACTGAGTGATTGACTTGATAGAACTATTAGAGCGAATCCTTATATCGTTTCGAATTTTTAAATCAGAAGCTTCAAAATCTACTAAACTATCAGTAAATTTTGAAGACACGTGTCCCACAGTAGATTTGTAGAAAATATGCAGGTGGCACATAAATTGTTGATAGTAAGCTAGTTATTGACTAATAAAACCTTTCTATATGGAGCCGATCTTACTTGACTCTTATGGATATTTAAATGTTGTAGCAAACAGCATAGGAAAACTAACATTAAAAGTATTTGATACTAAAGGGCGTATTGCTAAGAAGATTTGCAAGGACATAATTACCGGTGTTCAGAAGCTGGATATAAATATTCATGAACTCTCTACTGGCACGTATGTATTGAACGCGTTTCACGACGATGTCTTTCTTAAATCCTTTAAGTTTGTAAAAGAATAATAAAAATTTTCTTGTTATTTGAAGCCCGCATCTAGCGGGTTTTTTGTTGATTCCAATTTAGGGGTATTATTTTTCTCCACCACGTGTAAATAACTAAATAAGTTTTGTTACTTTTCATTCAATTAATCTATTCATTATGTCTATTCCTGTTGTTGACCTTGCTGATTTTTTAAGTGGTGACTCTTCAAAAAAATCTGCATTTGTTGAAAAACTAGGCGGCGCCTACGAAGATGTTGGATTTGTTGCAGTTAAAAATCATGGAGTACCAGACGAGTTAATAGCCCACATTTACGAATATGTGCAGCAGTTTTTCGCGCTGCCGCTAGAGAAAAAACTTAAGTATCAAGTTCCCGGATTAGCAGGGCAAAGAGGTTATACAAGTTTCGGGCGTGAACACGCAAAAGGAAGCGATGCACCAGACTTGAAAGAATTTTTCCAATACGGTCAAAATGTAGAAGACGGCGACCCGATAAGATCTGAATATCCGGAAAATGTAAAAGTAGAGGAAGTGGCTGGCTTTAATGAGACGCTCTATCAAGCTTACAAAAATTTTCAGAAGAGCGGCACTTGTATGCTCCAGGCGTTAGCTCTTTACTTGGGTCTCGATGAGCATTTTTTTGATAATTACGTTCATAATGGTAACAGTATCCTTCGTTGTATTCATTATCCTCCAATTACCGTGGAGCCCAAAAGCGCAATAAGAGCAGAACAGCATGAAGATATTAATTTGATAACCCTGCTGGTGGGCGCAAGTGCAGATGGGCTTGAGATAATGACAAAGCAAAACGAGTGGGTTCAGGTTACTTCTTTGCCAGAGCAAATAGTGGTAAACGTTGGCGATATGCTTCAAAGACTTACAAATAATAAGTTGCGGAGCACTACTCACAGGGTCGTTAACCCAAAGCGGGAGCAATGGCATACGTCTCGTTTTTCTATGCCCTTTTTTCTACATCCAAAAAGTAACATGAGTCTTGCTTGTCTTGAAAGTTGTATCGATCAGCAACATCCCAAAGCGTACCCCGATGCTACAGCAGGAGAATACCTTGATGAGCGATTAAGGGAAATAGGATTGAAAAAATAAGGCATTTATCTAAAAAATTGTCAATAGTGCCGATCAATCGTTGCTGCTAAAACGTCATATACCTTTTCTTAGGACTGTGTTTAGGC
>JALYZZ010000234.1 GCA_030948675.1 Bacteroidota bacterium
GCTACTGCTGACCTTAATGGTAAAGCTACCTTGCTAGCCTGTTTGAAGATTGTAGAACGATTAAAAAAAGTAGCGGCAGAAGAGTTAGGGGTTGAGAATGCAACCATCGAATTGAAGGATGAAGAAGTGTTTGCAGGTAACGCAAAGACCGGATTAGACTGGAAAAGACTCGTAAACATTGCGCACCTGAAACGGGTAGGATTGTCGGAGCATGCAAACTACGCTACCCCGGAAATATATTTTGATAAGTCAAAAGAAAAAGGCCATGCATTTGCCTATCATGTCTATGGAACGGCGATAACGGAGGTAACAGTAGATTGTCTGCGCGGTATTTATGCATTTGACGCAGTAAAAGTGGTACACGACTTTGGATTGAGCATGAACGCGGCAATAGATCGTGGACAAATAGAAGGTGGTATTGTGCAGGGTATTGGCTGGATGACTATGGAGGAAATTATTTATGACAAAGAGGGAAGGCTGCGGTCAAACGCCTTATCTACTTATAAAGTTCCTGATATCTATGCCGCCCCAAAGGAAATTGTAATAGATTCTTTGGAGAGCGATAAAGATAACCTCGCCATTTTTCGCTCTAAGGCTGTCGGCGAACCACCCTTTATGTACGGCATTGGCGCTTACTTCGCCCTGCGCAATGCTATTAAAGCTTTTAATCCACATGCAGATATTCCTTTCTCTGCGCCAATGACACCCGAAAAAACTTTGCTGGCTTTGTATTCTAACACCAGCCTATTAATAAAGGAGCGAAAGAGAAAAGATGAAGAAGCAGTTACAAGTATGGCAATTCATTAGCAAAAGCATTCGCGATAATGTTGCTGTAATGTTATTATACGTTCTTGAAAGTTTTGGCAGCAGCCCGGGAAGGGCTGGGTTTTGTATGGCAGTAAATGCAAGAGGCGAAATGGTTGGCTCTATTGGTGGTGGCATTATGGAGCACAAGTTCGCAGAGATGGCTAAAGAAAAGCTGAGGCATGATGAAAAGGACGCCACTGTTTATAAACAGTTTCACGATAAAGCCTCCTTAAAACTGCAAAGCGGAATGATATGTTCAGGCGAACAAACCAACTTATTATATCGGGTAAGCGAGCATGATGTAACCGCGATAGACAAGCTTATCAACTGCTGGCAAAGTCACCAAAGCGGTACGTTAACCTTATCTAAAATTGGAATTGCTTTTAATGAAGAGGCGCCTGAAGAAGATTTTAGATTTGTAATGCAGGATGAAAATCAAGATGACTGGTGGTACCAGGAAAGGGTTGGTTACAAAAACACTATTCACATCATTGGCGCTGGCCACTGCGCTTTGGCGCTTTCTAAATTGATGTCCGAGATGGATTTTTATATTCACTTATACGATGACCGGCAAAACCTGCATACGTATGTAGAAAATGATTTTGCGCATAAAAAAACGGTTGTTAGTGACTACACAGCGCTCAATACGTTCATCTCCTCCGGTCATAATCAGTACATCGTTGCCATGACTGCCGGATACCGCACAGATGACATTGTTGTGCGAACTTTACTTGATAAACACTTCAGGTTTTTTGGTCTGTTGGGCAGCAAAAAGAAAATAGAAAAGATGTTTGCGGGCTATAGAATTGACGGAATTGCTGAGGAGTTACTTAAAAAACTTCATGCTCCGGTGGGCCTATCAATTAATAGTCAAACCCCCGAGGAAATTGCCATTAGTATTGCTGCGGAGATGATACAAGTGAAAAATAGTGTAACGTTATTTACCTAATAAATAAAAGTTCATGTCGCTTCACTCTCTAACAATTGTTCCCGTAATATACCCAAAGGGTTCATCCGTGGCTATAAAAATTTCGTTTTTGTTTTCTATCCCAAATTGTTCAAGGTTAAAAGGAATATGATGCTTGTTGGGCATTATTAAACTGATTTCCCTAACTACTGTGTTCTCCTTTAACACTTCTTCACCCATTGCATACAACGTTTGCTGTACCGACAAACTTTTATGAAAGGCAAATGTTTTTAACAGCGTCTCCCGTACATTTTTATATAAACACGCAAAATCCAATTGGTGAGATTCGTATGCCCATGATGCTTCACACTCTGTTGCTAAAATCCTGTCATTGGTTTCCTTTAAGGTCGTGTACTGGTCTTTAATATACCCTGTAAAAGCGGAATCTGTGGTTTTCAATATCAACAAACCTTTTATACCCGAAGTAACTCTTATTCCACCCGCATCTGTAA
>JALYZZ010000243.1 GCA_030948675.1 Bacteroidota bacterium
ATGTCAACTCCACCATAGTAATCGGTCCAAACTTACCCGACCTGATAAACTCGTTTGCTGCGTGGTAGTTAGAGCCACTTCTTCGTTGCGAACCAATTTGCACAATTTTATCCGAACCTTTGATGGCTTTTAACGCGGCCCGGTTGTCCTCCATTGTTTCTGCAAAAGGCTTTTCGCAATAGACATCACATCCTGCTTTAACAGCTTCCATTGCGTGTGTTGCATGTTGAAAGTCTGCTGTGCTTACAAAAACTGCATCCACCAGTTTTTTATCGTACATCTCTTCGTTGTTTCGGCAAGCCACTACATCGTGACCCATTTTTTCCTTCCATGCGGCTGACCCGGCTTCCCGTCTTTTGTTCCAGATGTCAGAGACTGCTACCAGGTCAAAATTGAGCTCCTTATAATGGTTCATAAAAGAGGGCATGTGCGAGCTTCTGTGCCTGTCAGAGAAGCCAACTACTCCCACTCTTACCCTGTCATTGGCACCTATGATCCTTCGGTAACTCGAAGCACTGAAGGAATTAGCGCTAATGATTAATCCTGTTGATGTAATTCCTGTTTGTTTTAAAAATTCTCTTCGTGATTGAGACATAACAATTGTTTTTTTATGTAGATTTCTATATTATCAGCACTATGCACGTGTGAACCAGTTGCTTAAGGAGATGACAGGCAATGCGAATGGTTTGATGTATCTGCCTGGTACTTACTTCATATTGGCGCAATAGTTAGATATTCGTTTCAAATCTAAAATATATTATCGAGGTAAAGCAACTGGTGGTGTTCTTTTTTTAGTTAAATAGGAAAGCGAATAAGGAAGTATGAGCACAAAATAAAAACTGCATAGCAGCTCGTGGTTATTAAAATTTTGAATGATAGCGGCGGGTATAAAATAAAAATAGCCGTGTTCGAGTACATTCTTAACATGCCAGCATCACTTGGTCTAAGCCCTGATAACACGCACACAGATCAAAAACTTTCGCTTTTTGTAACAATGTTCATTAAAAAAAATTGCCAACTTTTGCATTTGTTGTAAACGCCGGTATAAAAGCTGCAGGAAATATTTGAAAGAAAAAAACACTATATGGATTAAAAATAAATGCCGCGAGTTGGGGTTTACTTACTGCGGTATAGCACGTGCAGAAAAACTGGACGATGACGCACGCCGATTAGAAGCATGGTTATCAAAAGGAATGCATGGCAAGATGCAATACATGGAAAACCACTTCGATATGAGAATAGATCCGGCAAGGCTTGTTCCGGGAGCAAAAAGTGTAGTTACCCTTTTAATTAATTATTTTCCAACGGTGCAACAAAAAGAAGACAGTCCTAAAATCGCCAAGTACGCTTACGGGCTGGATTATCACCAGGTAATCAGGGATAAATTAAAACACTTGCTTATGCTAATGAAGCAGGAGATAGGAGAAGTTAACGGACGTGGCTTCGTTGACAGTGCGCCTGTGCTGGAACGCGCATGGGCAACAAAAAGCGGTCTCGGTTGGATTGGCAAAAATGGTAACCTGCTACATAAAGAAGCAGGGTCATTTTTTTTTATTTCAACCCTTATCATTGATATTGAACTTGAATATAACGATCCGTACGCAAAAGATTATTGCGGAAGCTGCAGCCGTTGCATCGATGCCTGTCCTACAGATGCAATTCTTGAGAATAAAGTGGTAGATGGCAGTAAATGTATTAGCTATTACACAATTGAGTTAAAAGATGCACTGCTGCCTGAGCATCTAAAATCACAATTTTCTAACTGGATGTTCGGCTGCGATGTGTGCCAGGACGTATGCCCATGGAATCGTTTCAGCAAACCTAACATAGAAGAAAAGTTCACTCCACTCACAGAAATATTAAACTTTAGCATTAATGACTGGAATGAATTGACAGAAGAGAGCTTTAAACAAATTTTTAAAAATTCACCCTTAAAAAGAAGAAAGTTTGAGGGTATCAAAAGAAATCTGAATTTTATTAAAAAATGATGGAAAACAAAACTGGGGGGTTTTTCTTAGTACAGCCTGTTTCTTGTCAGCCAGCTTTTGCTATAAATAAAAAGAACCCGATGTACCAATAATTTTGCCTGATGTATCTATCTTTAATGTGACTGTAAATGATCTATCGATGCGTACCCGTCTAAAAAAATTGCCAGCATATTTTGGGTACCTGATAGGCAGTTTTTTCATAATCATTATATGGTTTTTTGAAAAGCTTGCAGGGTTATTTAAAAGGAGTAAAAAAAGCGCTAGAACCAAAAACAAATAATACGACCGCTGCTGGCAACGAAATTGCAATTGTTTACCCAAAAGCAGCAATGAAAAAAATATTAGTGCTCACATCTCTCGTTACTGTCCTGGTAAGTTGCGGCGGTACAGGGTCAACTGACAATACCAAGACCGAAAACGATACTGCTAACAAGGCCGGACTGACAAATCCTTCAGCTATTGATACTACGAAGCATCCTGATGGAGTAACTAACAGCAGCGTAATAAGCACAGATACTGCCGCAATGAATATGCAAAACTCCGTCAACAAGGCAAAACAAGATAAAAAACATTAATAGCAAAACGAGCTAGTTGGCGATAGCCAGTATCGCTCCACCTTCTTCTATATATCTTTGCTGCCCCGCTTCCACTATGCGAGAGGGGCTTTTTACTTTTTATTTAATTGCTTTTTTCTTTTTTAAATCTTGTTATGATTAAAGCTTTTTTGTTTGACCTTAACGGAACCATGATTGACGATATGCAATATCACATAAATGCATGGTCTGATATTCTTAACAATGAGTTGAATGCTAACCTGACCACTGAGCAGGTAAAAAAAGAGATGTATGGAAAAAATTTAGAAGTGTTGGTCCGGGTGTTTGGAGAAGATAGATTCACGATGGAGGAAATGAATTTACTTTCAATAGAAAAGGAAAAGAGATATCAAAAAGCATTTCTTCCCGAGCTGAAATTGATCAGTGGCCTGAGCAGATTTTTAGAGTTAGTAAAAGCAAAAAATATAAAAATGGGTATTGGCTCTGCGGCTATCCCATTTAATATAGATTTTGTGCTTGATAATCTGCACATAAG
>JALYZZ010000251.1 GCA_030948675.1 Bacteroidota bacterium
ATTATGGGCCTGATGAGTATGCAGGAATAACTTACTCAAACACTGGCAACAGGAAGATCTTTTTAGGATGGATGAGCAACTGGCAATATGGTGAAGCAGTTCCGACAGATCCGTGGCGGAGTGCGATGACAATACCACGAGATTTGGGACTTGAAAAAGTCGGAGAAAAATTTCTTATTACTTCGCGCCCTTCTCCTGAATTAAATCATTTAAACGAATCTTCCTGGTCAGGCACAAATATTAGTGCTTCGCACTATGACCTAACAGCGAAAGCCGGTAAAATTAAGGGGCCATTTCGGCTGACATTTACGACAAACCAACTAGCGGATTTTTCTTTGACGCTATCAAATAGCAAGAGCGAAAAAATAGTCGTCGGTTTTGATAAGCAGGCAAACTATTTTTATATCGATCGTACACAATCCGGTAAGACAGATTTCGAAAAAGGATTTGCTAAAAAACATACTGCCCCACGCTTATCTAATAGACAGAATGAAGACATAACGCTTGTAGTCGACAATGCTTCTATTGAGCTATTTGCTGACAATGGCTTAACCACTATGACCGAGATTTTTTTTCCTGCCGAAATTTTTTCTTCTGTTAAGTTTCAATCAGCGAACAACTTCCTGCTACAATCAATACAACTTACCCGTTTGAAAAGTATTTGGAAAAAACAAAACTTAACTGCCGCTATACAAAGATGAAAGAATAATTGTGTGTACAACTTAATTGATATTTTTAGTTGATGGAACAGACGTACAACATTTTACCGCTTGGCGATGCTGCGTTAGTTATAAATTATAGAAATGTAATTGAAGATGGATTACATCACAAAGTTCTGGCAGTTGCGAAGGCAATCAAAGAAGCTTTGATTGAGGGGGTAGGCGATATTGTTCCCGCCTATAGCTCTGTTACTGTTCATTATGATGTTATCGTACTAACAAAGACAAATAAGACTATACCTGCTTTTCATGCATTAAAAAAGCAACTGGAAATTGTGATAAGGGAGGCAAAAGAACAGGTCGAAACTGTTTCCAGGCATTTTGATATTCCTGTCTGTTATTCTCCCAAATACGCTCTTGATGTGGCGGACGTTGCCGCCATGACACAATTGAAAACGGATGAGATTATAACACTGCATACATCGAAAACATACAAGGTTTATATGATTGGTTTCTTACCAGGCTTTGCTTATATGGGCGAAGTTGATGAACGAATTGCTGTACCAAGGAAGCATGTGCCACGGTTAACAATTGAAGAAGGATATGTAGGCATTGCTGCAAAACAGACAGGTATTTATCCATTAACTTCACCAGGAGGATGGCAACTAATCGGACGAACCCCAATAAAACTCTTTGATAAACACAAAGCAGAACCGGTACTATTTGCGGCAGGTGACGAAGTAAAATTCTTTTCAATCACTGAAGATGAGTTTGACAATTATTAAAGCAGGCATTTTAGATACTATCCAGGATACCGGTCGTTATGGATTTCAGAATGCAGGCATCAATCCAAACGGCGCTATGGATCAATTTTCGGCTAGATTGTCAAATTGCCTGGTAGGTAAAAAAATGAATGCAGCTGTTATTGAAATGCATTTTCCTGCACCTGCCATTCAATTCAATCAATCAACTATTATTTGTATTACCGGGGCAGACTTCGAACCAGTTATAGCTACAAAAAAAGTTGCTTTGCAACAACCTGTTTTTGTAAAAAAACAAGCGATACTTGAATTTAAAAAAGTTAAATCCGGAGCCCGGTGTTACTTATCGGTATTACATCATTTACAAATAAGTAAATGGCTCGGCAGTTTTAGTACCAACTTAAAAGCGCAGGCGGGTGGTTTTGAAGGAAGGGCTCTACAAGCAGGTGACACAATTGCCTTTGAGCCACACGAAGAATTCGATCGTTTTTTGGGTAGCGCAGATACAGGTGTATTACCATGGAAGCCAGTACCCTTTAAACAGCAATCAGCACAAACAATTGAGTGTATACAAGGTCCGGAATGGCATTGGCTGACAGAAGCAGGCCAGGCAGCTTTTACTAAAAACACATTTACAATTTCAACTGTTGCAGACCGCATGGGTTATAGGTTAAAAGGAACAGCGCTGCAAGTAAAAGAGCAGAAACAACTGGTGTCATCAGGAGTAGGTTTTGGAACGATTCAACTATTGCCAAACGGACAATTAATCGTACTAATGGCAGATCACCAAACTACAGGAGGATACCCGAGAATAGCTAATATTATTTCAACTCATCTGCCAGCTCTTGCGCAAATGAACCCAAATAGTCAGCTTCGCTTTGCACTCACTACCATTGATATTAGTCAGCAAAAGTTATTGAAAGAACATCAATATCTTCAGTCGGTTCAAGATGCCTGCAAGTTTAAAATAAACAACATACTGCAATGATCAGATGCGACCTGAATTGTGACCTGGGAGAAGGTATGGGCAACGATGCTGCCATCATTCCTTACATTACTTCTGCTAACATTGCATGTGGGTATCATGCAGGGGATGAGACAACAATGCGTGAGACGGTTATACTTGCAAAAGACGCAGGAGTGGCTATTGGCGCCCATCCCTCTTTTTTAGATAAAGAGAACTTTGGGCGCACAGAAATTGAAGATGTAAAACCGGGGCAAGTGTATGAACTTGTCATGGCACAATTAGATATTCTGCAAGAAATAGTGTTTGGCTGCAATGCTCGCCTTTACCACGTAAAACCTCATGGCGCGCTTTATAACATGGCTGCTAAAAATGCTTCTTTAGCCAACGCCATTGCCAAGGCTGTGCATGACTTTGATAAAAGCCTTGTTTTGTTTGGACTAAGCGGCAGCCATTTAATCAGCGAAGCGAACGCCGTAGGACTGAAAACGGCAAGTGAAGTGTTTGCTGACCGCACGTATCAAAACGACGGAAACTTAACGCCGCGTGGCTTGCCAAATGCTTTAATTGAAGATGAGCAACAGTCATTACAACAAGTGCTGCAAATGATTAGAAACAGGGAAGTAACGGCTACATCAGGAAAGAAAATTTCTATTGTTGCAGAAACGGTTTGCTTACATGGAGATGGTAAAAAAGCGGTAGAAATTGCCAAGGCAATTCACCAAAGATTAAAGGCGGAAGGCATTAAAGTAATGAGTTTGTAAAACAGGCTGCACAAGCGCTATGAACCCAAATCAATGAAGAAAAATTCGGCCATTTTAGGTGCTGCTTTCCTGATGGCAACTTCGGCTATCGGCCCCGGGTTTCTTACCCAAACTGCCAAATTTACTGCCGACCTTTTAGCCAGTTTTGGCTTTGTTATTTTAATTTCCTTATTGCTCGATATTGGCGCACAGGTAAACATTTGGCGAATAGTAACCGTTAGTAATCAGCGGGCACAGGACCTTGCTAATAAAGTGTTTCCAGGGTTGGGTATTGCGTTAGCCATTCTTATTGGTTTTGGTGGACTGGCATTTAACATTGGCAACATCGCAGGCTGCGGCTTAGGTATTAACGCCCTTACAAATCTCAATACCACTGCAGGCGCTGTCATCAGTTGCTTTGTTGCTTTAGCAATATTTTGGTACAAAGAAGCCGGCCTGTTGATGGACACATTTACAAAAGTACTGGGCATTTTAATGATTGCATTGACTGTTTATATTGCGATTGCATCGAAGCCTCCGATCGCAGAAGCGCTTTATAGAACAGTGTGGCCG
>JALYZZ010000262.1 GCA_030948675.1 Bacteroidota bacterium
TTTAAGTTTAAATGTATGGTAGAATATACACTTACCACAGGCAACACCCTTACTATAAAGACTACAATCAGCAATATAGACGACCAACTAATGCCAGTTGTCGACGGTTGGCACCCTTATTTTACCTTGGGTGGCAGTATCAATAATTACCAGGTAGAATTTCAAAGTAAAGAAATGCTGGAGTTTGATGAGGACTTAACCCCTACTGGCAAACTAATACAGTTTGAGGAATTTGGATCTTTAAAGAATTTTGGAACGACAGAATTAGACAACTGCTTCACTTTAAACTTTGCTGAACGTCAGCCAATGTGTGTCATTAAAAATCCGCAAAAAGGAGTACAGATAGAATTTCACCCCGAAGAAAGTTATCCCTACCTGCAAATTTATACACCTGATCACCGAAAAAGCATTGCCATTGAAAACCTAAGTGGCGCGCCTGACGCGTTTAATAACGGGATGGGGTTGAAGGTTTTGGAGCCTGGTAAATCGGCTACTTTTACTACCAAATTTATCACACGATCTATATAAGCACTACTATGTCATCAAAAACGATCATTGAAGCCTTCGAAGACAAGTTCACAACAACGCCAAGGTTGTTTTTTTCTCCGGGAAGAATAAATCTGATAGGAGAACACATCGATTACAATGATGGATTTGTAATGCCTGCTGCAGTAGACAAAGGAATTTGGTTTGCAGTTGCTCCAAACGCAACTAATGATGTAAACTTTTACAGCGTAGATCTGGATGAAGCGTATTCGACAACCCTATCGAGCATTGCGCCGGTTGAGGGGTGGCAAAACTATTTATTAGGGGTAATAGACCAGGTGCAAAAAAGACAATTGACAATAAGAGGGTTCGACTGCGTTTTTGGTGGCAACCTTCCTGTAGGGGCGGGTATGTCGTCTTCTGCAGCCGTCGAATGCGGGTTGTTGTTCGCTCTAAATGAAATCTTCGAATTGCATCTGCAAAGAACAACAATGGCTACGATGGCACAGCAAGCCGAGCATACATATCCTGGTGTACAGTGTGGTATTATGGATATGTTTGCCAGCCTTATGGGTAAGCTGAACCATGTGATACTATTGGATTGCTTAAGCTTAGATTACCGCTATTTACCCCTGCAGCTAGATGAGTATTCACTTGTCTTAATTAATACAAAAGTGCATCACTCTCTTGCCAGTGGCGAATATAATCAGCGACGCCAGCAATGCCAGGAAGGCTTTGCCAAATTACAGTCACTTGTTCCCGGCGTAAAAACATTTAGAGATATTAAACCGGAAGACGTTAAGCAACACAAGACAGAGCTCGGAGAACTGATTTACAAAAGATGTTTATTTGTTACCGAGGAAATTGAACGTACACAAAAGGCAGCGGTTTTGTTGGAAAATAATGAACAGGAAGCGTTTGGAAAGCTGATGTTTGAAACACACGAAGGGTTAAGCAAATTGTACGAAGTCAGTTGTGCTGAGTTAGATTTTTTGGTCGAGCAGGCAAAGAAACATCCGACTATTATTGGCAGTCGGTTAATGGGTGGAGGCTTTGGGGGCTGCACCATTAACCTCATACACGACAAGGACTGGGCACAGGCAGTAAAGGAAATAACAGATGCCTATAAGGAAAAATTCAATATTGACGCAGAAGTATACGAGGTAGCGACAAGTGATGGAACATACGAGGAAATAGGCGGTTAACCAACATTAAAAGTGACCAGTTTTACTGCCTTGTAATATTGAAAGGCACTATTTTTCCCTCTTTTAATAACGTTAAGCAATATATTTAGTGTGAGACGTTATAATAGTCGAAGTCACGATCAATGATAAGAAAAATGAAAAAACGAGTACTCTTCTTTACCGGAACTTTTTTATATACGTTAGCCTCTTTTGCACAAACTACTCCATCAACTCAAACAGATCAAGACCATGTTAAGTCTTTTTTTAAAACTTCATTGAGCTATTTGTCTAATGCTGTTTATCAAGGCAGAAAAGACTCTGCTGTCATCGCTTATATCAGGCCGTCTATTAGTTATGTTAATAAAGCCGGTTGGAATATTACTGGCAGTGTTGCTTATTCACCTAGTGCAGGGCAACAAGACATTGAATTAATATCTTTTGAAGCAGATTATGATCATAAATTTTCTCCATCTTTTAGTGCCAGCGGCTATGCTGCTGCTTATTTCTACAACCAGTTTAGTTCTGCCGTGCAGGCTGAGACAAATAGCAGTGCTTCAATCGGCCTTAATTATTCTCCACAAGATATCTTTAGTCTTTCTGCAGACATTGGTACCACGATTTCTAAAAAACCAGATTTGGCAACCAGCCTCCTGCTTGCGCGTCCTTTTTATTTTGGAACAAAAGGACACGATTGGGGTATAGTACCTGGCGCATCAGTCATAGCAGGTTCACAACAATATTATAGCAGCTACTACACCGAGCGGAAGTTTAATCAAACAATTAGAATTCACAACGGCAGACGAAGAGGAAATACCACAACAAATACAAACGCTACCACAACAGTAAGCCAAACCTCAGCAAGGAAGTTTAAAATATTAGATTATGAACTTTCGGTACCCGTTACTTACGATGCAACAAAGTGGGGCGCTTTTTTAACTCCTATATATGCAATTCCGGTACATCCGCTCACCTACTATGAAGATGGCTCAACCACACCAATCACCGAAACCCTTAGTAATTCTTTTTATTTTACAATAGGTGCTTACATAAAGTTTTAATTGAAGGATCAAATCATTTCCCAGAACAAAAAAAATCCCGGCAACATTAGTTCCGGGATTTTTTGATTTATTGATTAATTTTTTATCCTAAAGCTACTCTTCTAAACTCCAGCACCTTCAACTCACTATCCACACTCTTCAAATAATCGGTCACTGATTTGCTATTGTCTTTTACAAAAAGCTGAGCACCTAAAGTATTTTCTTTAAAGAAAGCATTGAGTTTACCATCAGCAATTTTCGCAATCATTTCAGCAGGTTTGTCAGCCATTTTTGGATCTGATGCAATTTGCTCAGTTACGATCGCTCTTTCTCTTTCTACAGTTGTAGCAGGTATCGAAGCAGGATCAACAGCTAAAGGATTCATAGCGGCGATTTGCATTGCAATGTCTTTGCCTGCTTCTTCGGCTACTTTGTTGAAGCCTACTAAAACGCCCATTCTATTTGCACCATGAATATATGAAGCGACATAAGGAGCCTCAATTCTTTCGAAACGGCTCACACCAATTTTTTCACTAATTGAAGTCAGTTTATCATTGATCATGTCCGAAACTTTCGCTCCATTGATGGTGACCTCATGTAGTTCTTCAGCACTTTTTACGTTGTTTGCAATAGCAGCGTCGGCGATACTTGTTGCAAAAGCAACGAAGTCGGCGTTTTTGCTGACAAAGTCAGTTTCGCAACTAATGGTAAGTACAATACCTGATTGGTTATCGAAAGTAGTTCTGGCAACTACCACACCTTCTTTCGCCTCTCGGTCGCTACGCTTTGCAGCAACTTTTTGACCTTGCTTGCGCAACCAGTCGATAGCTCCTTCAAAATCTCCATTGGTTTCGGTAAGCGCTTTACGACAATCCATCATACCGGCACCTGTGGCCTGGCGCAATTTATTTATATCCTGCGCTGTAATTGTTGCAGTTGACATAGTCAAGAAATTAAAAATTAAAAATTAAAAATTAAAAACCACATAGACGCATAGGACAAGTTATGTTTCTATGCGTCTATGTGGTTTGTATAAAAGCTGAATATTGACATTCAGTAGAAGTGTGCGACGCAACAATGATAAATAGTAGTACTTAAGTTCGGGCACCAAAAATTTCTTTCTCTTTGCTTACAACTTAACACTTACAACTATCTCGGACCTCCGGGACCACTTGGTCTACGGCTGGCTCCACCAGGTACACGACGTTTTTGAGGACCAGCAGGACCTCCGGTTGTGTTTCCGCGGCCTCTGCCACCACCGCGTGATGCTTCAGCCTCAGCCTCAGCCTGTAAACGGGCAGCTCTTCTTTCTGCATCATTGTCTACATCACCATCGGTTTCGTCGTCTTTAGAAGCTTGTCTTTCGGCAAGTCCTTCAGCGATGGCAGCAGCGATATAGTTAGTAATGATGGCAACAGATTTAGTTGCGTCGTCGTTAGCAGGAACGGCGAAGTCAACTTTGTTGGGATCGCAATTGGTGTCAACCATACCAAAAGTGGTGATGCCTAAACGTTTTGCCTCAGAAAGAGCGATGTGCTCATGTCCGATATCAACAAGGAATAAAGCAGCCGGGGCACGACCTAACTGGGCGATACCACCTAATACTTTTTCCATTTTTTCTTTGTCGCGGGTCAGTGTTAAACGCTCTTTTTTAGTAAGACTTTCAGCGCTACCGTCGTTCAACATTTTTTCAATGCTCTGCATCTTCTTCACGCTTTTACGAACGGTGTTGAAGTTGGTAAGCATCCCACCGAGCCAACGCTCAGTTACGAAAGGCATGTTTACTTTTTTAGCAGCTTCCATCACAATCTCTTTTGCCTGCTTTTTAGTAGCCACAAACATGATCTTTTTACCACTCTTAGCAATGCTCTTCATAGCGGCAGCAGCTTCCTGCAAACCTTCTACAGTTTTGTTGAGGTCGATAATGTGAATGCCTTTTTTCTCAGCGAAGATGTAAGGCAACATCTTTGGGTTCCACTTCTTCTTCAGGTGACCAAAGTGAACACCGGCCTCCAGAAGTTGCTGTTGTAGTGAAGTGTTATTTTCCATTGTCTTTTTTAGCTTTTAGCTATTAGCTGTTAGCCTTTAGCTTTATTTACGAATATTATTTTATTTGCCGCAAGCTCTAAGCTGCAAGCGTCAAGCAAAAAGCGGAAGCTTGCAGCTTGTCGCTAACAGCTTCTTTTTATCTCTTACTAAACTGGAAGCTTCTTCTTGCTTTCTTCTTACCTGGTTTCTTACGTTCTACGCTTCTTGGATCGCGCTTTAATAAGCCGGCAGCTTTTAAAGTTGGACGTAATTCAGGATTCACTTCAAGAATGGCACGGGCAATACCAAGCTTTGCAGCTTCGGCCTGCCCTTTCATTCCACCACCGGTTGCATTGATTTTTACATCAAACTTTTCAGTGCCTTCAATCACTTTAAACGGTTGTTCTACCTGGTTTTGTAAATAAACAAGTGGAAAATAGTCTTTATAATCTTTATCGTTTACGGTAATTTTACCTTCGCCTCTGATAAGGAAAACTCTTGTTACAGCTTCCTTACGACGACCTACGGCATTTTTTTGTTTTTCCATTTTTTATGCTTGTAGCTATTAGCCTGCAGCTTATAGCTTGGTTTTTAGAATGTTAACGGTTGAGGTTGTTGTGCAGTATGAGGATGTTTATCGCCCGCATACACAAAAAGCTTTTTGTACATCTTGCGGCCTAAACGATTTTTAGGCAGCATACCTTTTACTGCTCTTTCAACGATCACCTCAGGGCGACGCTTTAAAAGGTCTTTCGCGATTTCTACTTTCTGTCCACCTGGATAACCAGTGTAGTGCATGTATTCTTTTTCATCCATCTTGTTACCCGTTAATTTAACCTTGTCGCAATTAGTAACAATAACGAAATCACCACAATCAACGTGGGGAGTGTAGTACGCTTTGTTCTTGCCGCGAAGAACTGCTGCGATTTTAGCACAAATGCGACCAACGGTTTGATTAGTACCGTCTACAACGTACCAGTTACGTGTTACGGTAGCCTCGTTCGCACTTTTGGTTGTGAAATGTAGTTTGCTCATTGTATGTGTTTTAATTAGATTGGCGCTATCCCGCCAATTTTAAATGGACGGCGAAGTTAGGAGCATATATTTAAAAAAAGAAAGATTTCGGCAACTATTTTAAATGCAACCTTCATAACTATCTCATTTTCAATTCAAATTTTGTTGTTAATTTTTAACTGATTAATTTATATGGTTTAAAAGTGTCGCAAGTAGCCCCTTTTAATATAAATCTTTGTTGTCCATCGTACAGGAACTTTCCCTTTATCCGCATCCTTTTTGCTTGTGTTTTGCAGATAAAATTTTTTCTTTGAATAAATTTTTTCAAATAGGTAAAAAATTCGACCTCACAGCAAGGCTGTAGAGCGACAAGCAGAATGGATTAGTATATTAGTTTTTGCAGGCTGCAATAGTGGTACAGGAAGAGCCTCGGATGATGAGAATTGCCATATAGTGCTCTAGAAGAACTCTCAATTAAAGCTGCCGTAGCATAAACAAAAGGAGATATAACTGGTTGTTTTATAAATTTCAATTTTTTCGTAATCAAGGTGCAACAAATTTTCTTATCTCCTCTTATTTCAGCAATCACATATCTATGTTATTTTATCTTTTTAGATTCGCCCAGAAAACTAAATTGACCTGATAGTAATTTTAATTGCATTTGCTCTTAATTTAATTGTTTACACTTTTGGATCATTTAACAGCATTTCAAAATATTACTGCAATCCCAGATTTCATAATCTTTTAAGCTATTTATGTTAATCAATCTTCATCCTGTTAGCCCACAGCCGCGGCAAATAAAAACGATCGTAGAATGCCTTCTTGACGGGGGAATTATTATTTACCCTACAGATACCATTTATGGTTTGGGATGTGATATTTTTAAAAAACAGGGAGTTGAAAGAATTTGCAGAATCAAGCATGTTGATCCTGAAAAGGCTCAATTAAGCTTTGTTTGCCATGACCTGAGCGATTTAAGCAAATACACCAAAAGCATATCTACACCGCTGTATAGAACACTCAAAAACTATTTGCCTGGACCGTACACTTTTATCTTACCTGCCAACAGCGAGGTTCCAAAAATATTGCATAGTAAAAAGAAGACAATTGGCTTGCGTATACCTGATAATGTGATTGCCAACACCATTGTGCAAGCGCTGACTCACCCTATACTAAGTGCATCTTTGCCAGGCGAAATGGTAGAAGAATACACAGACCCGGAGTTGATCTATGAAAATTTTGGGAAGCTGGTAGATATTGTAATTGACGGCGGACCAGGAGGAATGACACCTTCTACCATTGTAGACTGCACCAACGAGCCTTATCAAATTATAAGGCAGGGGTTAGGAGAATGGGAAGGCGTGGCTTGAACTAAGATGTTAAAACAGGTCGTATTAAATTAAGATTATCCCGTCTCTTTGAATACTACTTTTAAATTGATCATTTTAACCTCAATTCCAGCTTTTTGAGACAAGGCTGCCTCGTTCAATATCATTTACTATTTTTAGGTTTACCGGTATTTCCTGCTGCATTTCGTCTACGTGAGAAATCACTCCGACAATGCGGTTTTCTTTTCTCAAACCCTTCAACGTATCGAACACAATAGCAAGTGATTCTTTATCAAGAGAGCCAAAACCTTCATCCAGAAAAAAGAAGTTTTGCTTTGATTTTGTCAGATGCTGGATGTTATCTGCCAGCGCAAGGGCAAGTGCCAGAGCCGCCTGAAAAGTTTGCCCGCCAGACAATGTTTTTACACTGCGCACTTCACCATTATTCAAAAAATCTCTTACCCTGAAAGCATTGTCTTCAGCAAGTTCCAGCAACAACTTTTGACGAGTCATTTTGTAGAACCGCTGGTTAGCAGCATTGACTAGATTTTGCAGGTAAACAGAAGACACAAAATTAACAAAGCCGCTTGCACGAAAGAGGTTGCTCAGCACTTTCAGGTTCTCGGCACGTAAGTTTAATTTGTCAAGTTCTTTCTGCAGTATCAGCCTGGCTTCCATCCGTTGTTTTAATTCAGCTAGTTCAAACTTATCTGTAACAAGCTTTCCGGTTTTATCAGCCAAGTCTTTTAATAACATTTGTATTTCTTGCTGCAACCTCAAATGCACTTCTTCATTGTACGCTTCGCCTTCGATTCTCGCTATCGCCTCGCCAAATTGTATAGTGGCTGCATGAAGGGCCCTTTTAAAAGTTTCTACAATGTCTTTTTCTTTTTTAATGTCGCGCTTTGTTTCAAGCACCTGCTTTACAGCTTGTTCCGAAGGGTACCCTTCGCTGATTAGCAATGCCCTTACTGATTCATTTACCTCTTTAAGTTCATCTTCTGAAGCATATAGTTGTTTTACAAGCTCCTCTATTCTACCCGATAATGTTGCCAGGTTTTTGCTGCTTTCCTGCAACAGCTTGTCGGCACGTTCAAAGTTCTTCGTCACCTGGGCATATTGCAACTTTAATGACTCGGCATTGCTTTGAAGTACTGCAACAGTTTCGTTCATTTCTGCCTCGGCTTTGTGCAATACTATCTGTGCTCTTAAAGTTTCAAGCTGCCCTTCGTGTTCGGCTTTTTGTGTTCTTATTTTTTCAATTCCGCCCTTATAGGTCGCTATATTTTTCGCTGCTTCATCTGATTGTTTGTCGAGCTGGTCGCGTTGCAATTGCAGCTTTTTTATTGCATTTGTCGTTGTTTCTATCCCCAACAACTGCTGCGCTACAACAGCTTCATCTTCCACTGTATAGCCAGCAAATGAAAATTGTGCTCTGTATAAAATCAACTTATCCTTTTGCCTTGCCAGTTCCTGGTGTTTGTGGTAAAGCTGGTTGGTGAACATTTCAAAACTTGAGTAAAGGCTGGAAAGATCCAATAACGTATTGCCCAGCCTTTTTTTGCTGGCTTCGATGTCATCGATGGTCTTTTGCTTTTGCTTAATATCGCGGGTAGCGTTGGTAACAGAAAAAACTTTTGGATGATGCCGCGAACCGCATAACGGACATTCGGAGTCATCCACGAGAGACTGCGAAAATTCGTCGAGCTTCTGATACACTTTCAAGTGATTTTGTTCATCCTTTAAAGTTTGCAACTGTACGTTGTATGTATTCTCAAGCAGAGAAAATGCAGCCGTTACAACAGGAAAAGTTTTGGGGAAACTTGTGAAATTAATATCGGCAGGCAATTGCGATAATCCGGTCTCAATCTCGTTTTTAGTTTTGATTACGCTCTTTGAAAGTTCCTCAACTTCATGTTCAGTTTTTTTAAGCTGCACCAACAATTCATTATTGGCTTTGAACCAATTATTTACAGAAACCAGCAAAGCTGTATTAGGAAGAGACTGTTCTGCTAATGTTATTTGAGTTTTTATAGCTTGAAGTTGTTCCTTATTTCTTGTAAGGCTTTCTTCTTCATCTTTAACCGCTTTGTCGCCTTTTTCTATTCGTGATGACAGCGTTGCAATGTTTTGCGAAATAGACTTTATTGTAACCATCTTTTCAAGCTCGCCAGCTCTTTGCAGCAATAATTCGCGACTGCCGTAGCTGTCTTTAAATCTTAACACCTCGCTTGTTTGTGTCTCAATAGCCGATGCCAGTCTTGTCTTCTCAGCGTGAAGCTTTTTCGCTTCAACTTGTTGTTTTGTTATTGATTCCACCAGCCTGTCACGGTTACTTATTGGAAATTTAAAAATCTGCTCGCATTTCTCAAACTCCCTTATTTGTCTGTCACTTTCATTAATTGCCGGCTCTTTGATTTGTAAAGATTCCAATGCGGTTTTCTTCAACTTTACATCTGCAAACAATGTCTTCAAATCTTGTAAACGCTTTTCTTCAAACTGGTTATTTTGAAGATTTTCAGTCAATTCTCCCACGGCAATTTCCAACTCCTTTAACTGCGTTTGTTTCTCATTCAGCAACTGCTCATCATTCAGGGGAAGGGCTTGCATTTGTCCATGCAGATTGCTCACTTTTAGTTCATTTTCCTTACTGAGAGCAGCTACCCTTGGACTTAATTCAAATTTTTCGAGGCTGAATATTTCTTTCAACATCTGCACCCGTTCAGTGTCTTTCAACTGCAAAAATTCCTGAAACTTGCCCTGGGGAATGATGATTGTTCGTTTGAAGTTATCGTATGACAGGCCTAATATCTTTTCAGCATTTAATTCTGTCGGGATCCAGCTATTTTCCCAGACATAAGCGAGGCGTTCGATTTTGCCACCGTCTCCAAAGTGCTTACTGTTTCGCCTTGCACTAACTGTAAACTTGTATTTATGATCGCAATCACCACAAGTAAAGATGAAGTCTATACGCAGGTTTTTACTTTTCAAATTCATCATGTTGTAACTGCGCTTATCATTTTTATTCAACCTTTCGGTTTCGCCATACAAAGCAAACGATAAGGCTTCGAGAATGGTAGACTTACCGCTGCCAACGGCACCAAAAATGCCAAACAAACCTGCTTCGGTGAGTTTCGTAAAATCTATGTATGTCTCCTGCTGGTAAGAATACAATCCTTTAATTGTAAGGCTCACTGGTATCATAATATCTCTGCTGTTGATTTACTCCTCTGTTCCCAATACTTCTTTAAATAGATCCATTGTGGCAGCGTCAGGGTGCTGTCCTTTATTATGCTGAAAGTAATCGACAAATAGTTGTTCGATAGATTTGTTAAGATCAATTGCACCCTTTTGATTTAATACAAATGCACGGTTTTTAACTTCAGGTATAATGTTTACTATTCCTCCATGAACTTCATTTAATGCCTTTCGGTCTGTTACCGAAAGAAAATCTTCGGTTACCATTGTAATTTCTACAAGTGCCTGTTGGTTTGCATGCAGCCAAAGTAAGGCGTCGTCCATACTTTCAAAGCGTTGCCTCAGCAATCTTTTTCCGCGTGTTAGCCGAACTTTTTGAAATGACAATTTGGCCTCGACTTCAGCATCGAGAATAACGACATATTTCTCCTGATCTGCTTCTGCAAAACTGTACGCCAAAGGGCTGCTGCTGTACACAACAGGACAAGGAATCATGTCAACTACCTGGTATTTATGGAGGTGCCCGAGGGCGACATATTGAATTTGATGCGGAATGTTTGACGAGTAGATTGCTTGGGCACCGCCGACGTGTAAAATGGGTTTTTCATCGTCAGGTTCTTCAACTGCTAGTTCACCTTTCTTTTGAAAATAAAGATGGGTACACAAGATGTTTATCCCTTTGTCATCGCAATATTTATCTGCCAGTTGCTGCCAGTTCTTTTGCAGCGCCATTCTTAGTTCTTCCTCCGCATCTTCGGCTCCTAAATAGGTTTTCAATCGAAATTCATTAGCATAAGGGGTTGCAATGATTCTAAGTGGCACTCTGCACTGCTGCAGCTTCAGTTCAATAAACCCTTCCTCACTTTTGCTTATGCATAGCCCTCCTTCATTGTTGCATGCTGAAACCCGGGAATTTGGATAACCTATAAAAATAATTCCACATTCCCGGGCCAGATGATCGGGTGCTTCAATCCTGTCGGGCTGGTCGTGGTTACCCGCAATTGCTATAACCGCCCTTTTACCATTATTGCCTAGCCTTCTAAGCGTTTTATAAAACAGATCCTGCGCCTCGGCAGATGGATTAAACGTATCAAACAAATCACCTGCTATCAAAACGGCGTGGACACCTTCGCGTTCTGCAATCTCACAGATTTCATTTAAAACCTCCTTTTGCTCAGGAA
>JALYZZ010000277.1 GCA_030948675.1 Bacteroidota bacterium
CTTATGATTGGGAATGGCGCAACTGCAGTAAAAGTAGTGCGTGAGCTGCAGCACGCATCACCTGCCGGATCTTACTTTTTTGTTGGCTACTTAAATACCAATGCCCTCAAAAGTAATCTTAGCAGAATGATCACTCACGTGGGGTCGTTAGACGAGCTGGAAAAGGTGATAAGAGATTACTCTATAAGACAGGTAATTATCGCGCTTGAAAAACAGGAGAATGACATTACTGAAAATTTGTTGCAAAGATTAAGTGAAGCTGATGTTGACATAAAATTGCACCCAAATACGGTAGATATTTTGTCGGGCTCCGTAAAAACAGGAAACGTGATGGGTGCACTGCTAATTGACATCAACACGGCGCTAATGCCTTTCTGGCAACAAAATATTAAGAGGCTGATAGACATTTTTTCTTCGGTGTTTGCTATCATTTTGCTTAGTCCTTTACTACTATTTATTGCTGTCAGAACAAAGCTGTCATCGCCTGGTCGAATATTTTTTCTGCAACAAAGAATTGGTTATAAAAGTCGCCCCTTTACAATTTATAAGTTTAGAAGTATGTTTGAAAATGCAGAAGAGAACGGCCCGGCACTATCCTCAGACAACGACAGCAGGATAACTCGATGGGGAAAGTTTATGCGTAAGTGGAGACTTGACGAATTACCACAGCTATACAATATTTTAAAAGGTGAAATGAGTTTAGTAGGCCCCAGGGCTGAAAGACAATTTTATATTAGCCAGATAGTGGCAGTGAACCGGTATTACAAATATCTTTTAAAAGTAAAACCCGGGCTTACCTCGTGGGGTATGATACAATTTGGCTACGCTTCATCAGTGGAAGAAATGATCGAACGAATGCAGTACGATCTTGCTTATATTGAAAACATCTCACTTCTGCTCGACTTTAAAATAATGGTGCACACGTTGCGGATTATTGTAAGCGGAAAAGGGAAGTGAGTTTTAACTTTCAGTTTCAAGTTTAAAGTTTGATGTTAATAATTACAAGGCGATCAGGCAATAAGTGCCGATGCATCGCGGAAGAGTGAGTGTGGTTGTCTTTTTATACCTTCAATTCCTAATCAGTTTCTTAAGTGAAAAAAATTATTTTTTTTTATTGCTTGCTATCTGCCGCAGTGGCACAGGGGCAAGAATCTTACTGGCAGCAGCAGGTTAACTTCACTATAAATGTTTCTCTACATGACCAGGACAACACCCTTGAAGCGTTTGAGACTATAGAATATATTAATAACTCCCCCGATACACTCAGTTTCATCTGGTTTCATATCTGGCCAAACGCTTACAAAAATGACAGAACCGCTTTTAGCGAGCAACTTTTAAAAGAACGAAGAACAGATTTCTACTTCTCAACTGCTGCGCAAAAAGGATACATTAATCAACTCGACTTTAAAGCAGATGGGAACAATGCCACAATTGTAACTGACAGCAACAATATTGATATTGTAAAAGTCATGTTGCCAAAACCACTTGCTCCCGGCAGCAAGACAACAATAGTTACTCCTTTCAAAGTAAAGTTGCCTTTCAATTTTTCACGAGGCGGACATGTTGGAAAAGACTACCAGATAACACAATGGTTTCCTAAGCCGGCGGTGTTCGATCAAAAAGGATGGCATGCGATGCCCTATCTCGACCAGGGCGAGTACTACAGTGAGTTTGGAAATTTTGACGTAGAAATTACAGCACCGTCGGCTTATGTAATTGCAGCAACAGGCGTTTTACAAGACGAGACAACGCTGCAACAATTGAAAGAAAAAGGAAAGCATGTTATTGAGGGAACAACAAAAGTGTGGCATTTTAAACAGAATAATATTCATGACTTTGCCTGGTTTGCAGGTAAAGACTTTGAGGTGCATTATGATACTGTCGCGCTTCCATCGAAAAAAGTAATAGATGTTTTTTCATACTACAAACCAAAATCAACAGGTTGGAACGAAAGCATCTCTTATGCGAAAAATGGATTAAGGAAATACAGCAGTTGGATAGGTGATTATCCGTACACTACCTGCAGCGTTGTGCAAGGCAGCAAAAATGAAAACAGTGGGGGGATGGAATATCCCACAATCACCCTGATAACAACTTTGCAAACAGGGCAGGAACTAGACGCTACCATCGTACATGAAATTGGCCACAATTGGTTTTATGGCGCGCTTGCATCCAACGAGAGAATACATCCGTGGATGGATGAGGGGATGAACACCTACTACCAGAAGAGGTACGAAAAAGAAAAATATGGAAACATACCTGTAAAGAACAAGGGTTTTTCTGGCAAGTTGCCACAAAGTGATGAGGATATGTTGTTGCAAACGATTGCAAAGCTCAAGAAAGACCAACCAATTGAAACTCCCGCTCAAGACTTTACAACAATAAATTATGGCCTGGTAGTTTATTACAAAACGAGCGAATGGATGAAGAAACTTGAAGACGAACTGGGTACGGCGGTCTTTGACAATGCAATGCGTAGTTATTACAA
>JALYZZ010000292.1 GCA_030948675.1 Bacteroidota bacterium
ATGTAGATGCTGTATAGCATAAAAAGGTACAGCTGTTGATTGCATCCTTCACATCTTTTTCGTTCACCTTTTTTAATTTTAATAACATGATCTATAAATTCTCATCGTTTCTCGAATTAAATTACCAGCAGTTAGAACTTTTTGTTGATGATGAAAAAGAATTGACAAAAGATGAATTGCTAGAGAAGTGTGCAGGCGAGATTGATTATGAACTTTTGCAAAGTTTAAAGGAATTGTCTTTTTCTGCCATCGGAAAAACAGCTAAAGGCGAACTGTACCTTGTGTAGCCCTGCCAGTCTTGTTTTCGTTTCGGTGGATAAAAAGGGGCTGTTTTGTTAATCCAATAATTATGAAAAATATGGAGTTAAAGTATAAGTACAGGGAGCATTTAAAAGAGTACAGCGTAGAGGAAGCAGGTTATTATTATACATGCCCATCTCTTACATTGTAAGTGATTGCAGATTTATTTTGATCAGTTAACAGGCGAAGATCCAACGCCTGTTAAAAGCTGGTATGTAGGTCTCAAAGAACTTGAAAGAAGAATCGTTTCAAGGAAATCTGAAGATGAAGATAAGGAGTCCTCAATGTGGTAGTTTTAAACTTGACATTGAGTCAGACCTATTAAAAATAGAAAGAGCCAGTGGTATTTCCACTAGCTCTTTCTGTTTTTTGTATAATGAGATGGTTACTTTTTTCTTGTATCCAGGTTAAATTTCAACCGTGCAAAGTAATAGGCACCGTTGAAACCCATTTGCTGCACACGTCTGCTATATAGAAAACGTCCCGCACTTTGATTATTGCTATGTGCCTGTATATCAGGATAAACATTAAATATATTATTTGCCCCAATCGTAGCAGTTACAGTCTTAAGCAATTCGTACGACAGTGAAAAATCTGTGACTGTTTTAGCAGAAAAAGTCTGATCGGTCACTTCATTCTGGCCAGTAAAAGCATTAACCAACATTGACGGAACTGCGGGATTTAAAGGATCCCAATAAGTTACTTCTCCAAATCGTACTAAACGAACCATAGCGCTAAACTTACTGTATTTGTAATTTAAGGCAAGACTTACTTTATTTTTAGGATTTGCTACTTCAACGCGGCTTTGGTCCTCACGATTAAAATAATTTACTAACTGACCACCGTTGACAAGAATATCTGATGCATGGATAATAGGCTTTCCATTTGCATCTTTATCAATGGAATTATTTATGAAAGTCATAGCCAGAGTTGCGCGTATTGAATGTTTTTTCAAAAATCTCTTTGTGTATGCCAACACCGCTTCCAGACCTCTTGCGCGGGTATCAATGGCATTAGTAAAAAAGTTAGCAGTACTTGCACCATTAGCATCCAGTATTGACTTTATTTGCGCATTTGTACTACCATTAAAATTATTTGTAAGAATAATTCTGTCTTTAATATTAATTTGATAAGCATCCACAGTTACTTCTAGACCGGCCACCGGTTTTGCTGTTAAACCAACTGAATAACTATTACTTGTTTCCTGCTTTAATTTTGGAATACCAAGCAAGGCCGCAATTTGACTTTCATTCGTAAATGTACCGGCCTGCACAGGAACTAAACCTGCAGATGAAGTAACAAAGAGTGTGTTTGTTTTTGCATAAAAACGCTGCTGTAAAGAAGGCGCACGAAACCCTGAACTAACAGATCCGCGTACATTAAACAGGTCACTAAACTTATAAAGGCTTGAAACTTTATAATTTAAAGTAGAACCGAAGTCACTGTAGTTTTCAAAACGCAGCGCTCCTGTAACCAACCAGTTTTTAGTTACATCCTGTTCAAGATCTGCATATACTGCTTTAGCATTTCTCGTCTTATCACTACCAATGGCATTTACAAACCCCGGAAATACCTGAGCTCCCGGAGCCACTCCTGAAGGAACATCATAATTTTTGTAAGAAGCTTCTTCACCGCTTCTTATGCCAAATCCGTCAATTCGATATTCAAGTCCTGCTGCAACGTTTAATCCCTCCAAGACGTTCACTTTTTTGGATACATCAGCATTTACTGTATTTTGATAAAACTTTAAACCACCAGCATCAAAAGACGTTTGGTTGTTGCCTGCCAAAGAAAATTGAGAGTAATTGGCAGAATTGGCGACACCAAAATCAAATTTATTTATGCCAAAAGTATTGCTTACATCCAGGTTCCAGCCGCTGAACTTACTCCTAAATCCTACTGCTGTTGAAAAATCTTCAATATTCGACAGTATCTCGGGAAGAAATCCGTTGGGGTAGAGAGCAAATACATTGGTAGCATACTTGCCGGCATTACTTCCTGAAATAATTCCCAGGGGATAACGGTACAACCCAGCAGAAGTTCCTTTCTTTTTGCTGTAACCACCAAAAACATAGATCTCGCTGTTAGCGCTTGTGGGGTAGGCAAAATTATAAAAAGCTGCTGCGCTTTTCATCCCCGAATTACCCGCTATTATATCAAAAGTGTTTCTTGTCAATCCTCTTCCCCCAATAATAGAATCATCCCTATTTAATCCATTTACACTGGGATAAATTTGGTTTGTATAAGTACCGGTTCGGTTTGTAGAATTTCTATGAATGTATTCTCCGGTTACATTCAGATAACCTTTTCCAATTTTAAAACCGTAACCAAGCGATCCTTGTACAGTTTCTCCATCATGCACTTTTACATTGGGGTCGTCCGATTTTCCCGTTAATTTATTTAAAGCATAGTTTTTAGGATATTTTGTGTTGTATTCACCAAAGCTAACATTGCCTTCCAGAATCCCTGTAGTCTTTTTTAATACAATATTTATTACCCCTGCTATTGCATCTGAGCCATATTGTGCTGCTGCCCCGTCCCTTAGTATTTCAATTCTTTCTACTGCCGTTGCTGGTATCGCACTAAGGTCTGTGCTCACCTGACCCCGGTTAATTGTACCGTTAACATTAACAAGTGCAGATTGATGACGACGTTTACCATTTACCAGAACCAGTACCTGGTCAGTACCCAGTCCCCTTAATTGTGCGGGATCAAGATGGTCAGTACCATCGGCGATGGTTTGTTTTGATGATTGAAAAGAGGGTGCAATAAATGTGAGTATCTGATTGAGATCTACCTGGCCGACCTCATTTATCACCTGTGCTAACGGTATTACATCCACAGGTACCGGGCTTTCAGTTCTTGTGCGCGATATGTTTCTTGACCCAATTACAGTTACCATACTCAGGTCTCCGGCTTCCATAAGTATTACATCTTGTGTTGCTTCTGTACCGCTTACATTTATGGTAAAGCGTTGAGTAGCGAAGCCGACATAAGATACAATAATGGTTTGTTTACCCGCAGATGCCTGCAACTTATAGTCTCCATTGTTATCGGTAACAGTTCCTTTACCCGAACCTTGCAATTGAACGGATGCTCCCGCAAGCGGTTGCTGACTGGCGTTCCTCACAGTACCCTTGATAACCGCCTGTGCTATTGCTGCTGCGGTTGCAAAAAGAGAAAAAGTAAGTAAAACGATAAAACGTGAAATTCTATCCATATCTGTTTTGTTTATTGACGATGATTGTAAAAATGATTTTTTTAGTAACCAGCCTTATAGTATAGCAGCAGTCGGTTCGCCATGGCACCAGCCGGGCAGTGGTACACCAGCGTAGGTTGTAACAATATGAGCATTTAAAGGTTCAGTATGCTGCATCAAGTTTTACATTGTTTACAATCGGGGGTGGTGAAAATAGTGGTTTTAGTATTCATTAAAATCTTTGCCTACAATTTTTAATGTTCGGGTTAAAAAGGTAAAATTTGCTTATGCAAATAAAATGCTCCTTTATTGCAATAACCGCAATACTCGTTACTAATGTCATTTGTGCCCAATCTTTTATCGGAAGCGGAAAAGCTGTAGACCCTTACCATTTTCACAGCACCAAAACCAAAACTTTTTCCAATGGCGCGGTTGTATGTGCGCATCCTATAGCAGCAGCAGTTGGTGCCGAAATTTTAAAACGTGGAGGAAATGCTATTGACGCGGTCATTGCCACCCAACTAGCTCTCGCAGTTGTATATCCGGGAGCAGGAAATATAGGAGGCGGAGGTTTTCTGGTAGCAAGAATGAAAGATGGAAAAACGTTTACGTACGATTATCGCGAGACTGCTCCTTCCTTGGCAACAAGAGACATGTATTTAGACGAAAAAGGAAACGCCCAAACTAATCTCTCTCAATTTGGCCACTTTGCCTCTGGGGTACCAGGCACAGTGAGCGGCTTATTTGCCATCGCAAAATATGCCAAATTTCCTTTCAAAACATTGATTCAACCAGCAATAGAACTGGCTGAAAAAGGATTCACTTTAACGGAATCTGAAGCAAATAAATTCAACAGGGCCAAAGAGGCTTTTATAAAGTACAATACCGTTACACCGGTCTTTGTAAAAGCAACCGCATGGAAGCCAGGAGACACTTTGATTCAAAGAGAATTGGCACAAACGCTTAAAAGAATACAGGATAAAGGTGCCGCAGGATTTTATGAAGGCGAAACTGCGAAACTGATTGTTGCAGAAATGGAAAGAGGAAAAGGTCTTATTACCTTAAGTGATTTGAAAAACTACCGCACGAAGGAAAGAAAACCACTACAATTCAACTATAAGGGTTATACTATTGTTAGCATGCCGCCGCCAAGTAGTGGAGGAGTTCTACTAATGCAAATGTTGAAAATGGTCGAAAACCGTCCATTAGCAAGCTATGGATTTGAAACAGTGAAAAGTGTGCAGCTAATGACAGAAGCCGAAAGAAGAGCGTATGCAGACCGAGCAGAACATCTGGGAGATCCTGATTTTTGGAAAGTACCTGTAAAAACTATTACAAGCGATGCTTACCTGGCTAAAAGAATGGCTGATTACGACAGTACAAGAGCCAGCAAAAGTAGTGAGGTTAAGGCCGGTTCTGTAACTGAAAGCATGGAAACTACCCATATTAGCATTACCGATAAA
>JALYZZ010000299.1 GCA_030948675.1 Bacteroidota bacterium
GTACACACGCTTTTCCGTCTAACCAGTCAACATTGGTTATTTCTCCTTCTCTCCATTGTCCATCGTATTCGGCCAGTACTAAGTCGCCTTCTTTTAGTTCACTGATTTTCAGCATAAGCTTTCGTATTTTTTGATTTAATAAATTCTATCGTTTGTTATTGATTCACTTACTTCCCCTGTTCCTGAAACCTGAAGCACTTGAAGCACTTCAAGTTCATTGAATATCATCCTCACTTTTTCGCACTTTAAAACCCGTATGGTGCAAGAGTTTGTCACACTACCTTGCCCGAACACTTGTTTAAGAAAAAGAAGTGGCCCTCACCTTCAGATACAAAATATTATACCATATCATTGTATTTGTAGTGCTGATTTTAAGTTATGTAAATTAATGAAATTGCTAAAAGGAACAGATTATTAATTATCAATAAAATAAATTTTGAAAAGAATAGGTCTTATATCCGATACCCATCATTACCTTGACAATGCTGTTTTTCACCATTTAGACAAATGTGATGAAATATGGCACGCCGGAGATTTTGGCTCTGCAGCCGTAGCAGATGCGTTACAAAAATTAAGACCACTTAGAGGAGTATATGGCAATATTGATGGACAGGATATCAGAAGTAAGTTTGCCGAAGTACTAGACTTTACAATAGAAGATGTAAAAGTACTGATGATACATATTGGGGGATATCCTGGCAAGTATTCGCCTCTGGCAAAAAAGGAGATACTATCTAAGCAACCTAAAATTTTTATTGCCGGTCATTCTCACATTTTGAAAATAATGTACGATGAGAAGTTTCAATGTCTGCACATAAACCCCGGAGCTGCCGGAAACCAGGGGTGGCACAAAGTTAGAACTCTGGTGCGGTTTATAATAGATGGTGGAAACATCAGAGATTGCGAGGTCGTAGAACTAGGCCGGCGCGGACAAGTGTAACGCTTGAGTGAGCGTATTGCAATACGTTTCCATTTGGCTATATTTTAGCGGTAAAAAAATAAGGGATACTTTAAAACATTCATTATGAAAATTCTTTGTATCGGAGAAGCCTTGATTGATATGATCTGTACCGATGTGAGCAAGTCGTTGGCCCAAGGACAGCATTTTTTAAAAAAGGCCGGAGGAGCGCCGGCAAATGTCGCAGCGGCAATTGCGGCACTTGGAGGCGAAGTTGAACTGGCGGCCAAAGTGGGCTCAGACCCTTTTGGCAATCATTTGGTGGATGTGATGCAGTCGTTTGGTGTGGGCACCCAATGGATATTAAAAGACGAAGACTCCTTTACTACCATAGCCTTTGTGTCATTGATGGAAAATGGTGAGAGAGATTTTTATTTTAACCGTGGAGCAGACGGTCAATTAAAAAGGCAGGATATAGAAAACATAGACCTGAGTTCTTTTTCTATCGTTCATTTTGGTTCAGCAACTGCCTTTCTTCCTGGTCCTTTGCAGGTTGCATACCAGGGGTTGTTGCAAAGATGTTTGCAGCAAGATGTTATTATCAGTTTCGACCCGAATTACCGCAATTTACTTTTTAGCGGTAACAAACAATCCTTTATTGACCAATCCTGGAATTTTTTAAAAAGCTGCCACTTCTTTAAAGTAAGCGACGAAGAAGCAATGATGATAACGGGGAAGGTTACTGTAGAAGAAGCAGCGCAAACACTCTTACAAACTACCAATGCAGTTTTCACCATTACATTGGGCAAAGACGGCACTATGCTTGGCATTAATGATGCAACTGCAGTCATTCCCAGTACTGTTGTAAAACCGGTGGACACTACCGGTGCAGGTGACGCTTTTGTAGGAGCAGTACTACACCAGTTAAGTGATAAAAAAGCAAACGATATAACCGCTATGGCAATAGAAGACTGGAAGCAGATCATTTACAACGCTAATAAAGCAGGTGCGCGCACCTGCGAGTACATGGGCGCGATGGAAGCCTTTAAACACCTTAGCAGTGACATTTTTAAATGACACTTTAATAAGCCTGCTCCATTGACTCGCTCTATAAATTCAGAGGCTGTTTCATGTAGTCAAGTGTAAGGTTCGCCAAAGCTTTTACGCCTAGAGTAAGTCCGGTTTCATCAATAAAAAAATCAGGTGTATGATGAGATGGAGCGGTTTTGGGGTTGCCGCCTTTTGGCATTCCTCCTAAAAAAATAAAAAGTCCCGGGACTTTTTCCTGGAAGAATGAAAAATCTTCTGCACCAGTGACGGCTGGCTTTAACATCACATTTTCTACACCCGCCGTTTTTTGTAGTGAAGGAAGCATTTTATTAGTCAATGCAACATTGTTAAAAGTAACCGGGTAGTGTGAAGAGTATGGAATAACCGCTTCTGCAGTAGCACCTGCACTTTCGGCAGTTTTGGTGACCACCTGTTTAATTCGTTCTATAAACATCTTTTCATCGTCGCTACTTAGTGTTCTTACTGTTCCCAGCATTTCTACCTGTTCAGGAATAATATTAGAACGGTTGCCACCGTGAATGGAACCGATAGTAACTACCCCTGCATTTTCAGTTACATTCAAATTGCGTGAAACAATTGTTTGTAAATTATTAATGATTTGAGCCGAAACTACAATCGGATCTATTGAAGACCACGGATAAGCGCCGTGGGCTGATCTTCCTTTTACTGTAATCTTCATGTCGTTTATACTTGCCATCGTGCCTCCCGGTCTGTAAGTAATTTTACCAACCTCTGTTTGAGAATTAATGTGAAGGCCAAATATTACATCCACTTTCGGGTTTTCTAATACACCCTCTTTCACCATGCGTTCCGCCCCACCTGTTTCACCAACCGGGGCACCTTCTTCCGCAGGTTGAAATATAAATTTTACAGTCCCTTTTATATCATTTTTCATTGATGACAGTACTTGTGCCACGCCCATTAAAATAGCCATATGAGTATCGTGGCCGCAAGCATGCATTACGCCCACCTCCTGACCGTTGTAGGTTCCTTTAACTTTTGATGCAAACGATACCGGCGTTCTTTCTATCACCGGCAGTGCATCCATGTCGGCTCTTAAAGCTACGACCGGGCCTGGTTTACCACCTTTTAATATTCCTACCACGCCGGTTTTAGCTACCCCTGTTTTAACTTCTATCCCTAGTGATTGCAGATGTTTTGCAATAATCGCTGCTGTGCGCAATTCGTTGTTACCCAGCTCAGGATGCTCGTGAAAATCACGTCGCCATGCTATCACTTTTGCCTCTAACTGATTTGCAGATTGCGTTACTTTATCATTCAGCAATTGATTGTTTTGCGCAAATGTTGAAGCACAAAACAAAATGGATAAAGATAGGAGTTCTTTTTTCATACACCTAGGTTAAGGAACTAATCTACAACATTCAGGGTGTTGACCAAATTTGTTTTTGGCCTCGATGACTGTGTTAG
>JALYZZ010000308.1 GCA_030948675.1 Bacteroidota bacterium
CTACAATTCTTACAGATATTTTTGGGTATACATTACAACAGCAGGAAGGCGGCCGCTATCGTTTTGTAACGGACGCTATCGACCATGCCGCAGTGGTAGATCTTATTGAGGCACCCGACCTGGCAGCAGGCAGAGGTGCAGCAGGTACAAATCATCACGTTGCTTTTAGAGTAAAGGATGATAATGTACTAATGGAATACCGTGAAAAAATCGCCAGAAAAGGACTAAGCATTACTCCGAAAATTGACCGGGATTACTTTTTTTCATTGTATTTCCGGGAACCGGGGGGCGTACTTTTTGAACTGGCAACAGATAACCCCGGATTTGCTAAAGATGAACCTGTGGAGCGGCTTGGCAGTAGTTTAAGGTTGCCTAAACAATATGAAGGATCACGCGCTGAGATCGAAAAGATTTTGCCTTCTCTTGACTAGAACAAGTTTGACGGAATACACCTAAATCAAATACATGGAAGACGTACAACTGACTCTACAACCAAACGGAGAAGGAGTTTTCGCGATTATGGACAGTGGAGAACAAATTGCAAAGATGGAATTTGGAATACGTGGAAATATAATGACCGTGTACCATACGGAGGTAGTGGAAAAAGCCGAAGGAAAGGGCCTGGCAAAAAAACTAATGACAGCAATGGCAATTTATGCGCGGGCGCATGCACTTAAAGTAGCGCCGCTGTGTCCCTATGTACACATACAGTTTCGCAAACACCCTGATGAATATGGAGATATCTGGCAACATGAGTTGCCGGCAAAGTGATATCCCTCCTACCGTTCGGGCGACAAAACCGTGAGCATTTCTCAATCATAACTTGCCAATTGCTGCAAGATCAATTAATACACAAACCAAAAAAAATCATGCATAAGAAAGATTTTATTACTGGAGGAAAGCCTTTAAGTGAAGCTAAAAAAGTCTTAATCATGCTGCACGGACGAGGTGCAAGCGCTACAGATATCCTGTCTCTGTTGGCACATTTACAGGTAGCAGCATTTGCATTGGTAGCACTGCAGGCAAGTAATAATACCTGGTATCCTTATTCGTTTATGGCACCTCCCCGGCAAAATGAACCCTGGCTGTCATCGGCTCTATTGATTTTAAGAGAAGTAGTTACTGACTTAAATGCGCAGGGCTTCAGTAACGAAAACATTTACTTCACAGGCTTCTCTCAGGGCGCATGCTTAACGCTTGAATTTGCAGCGCGCAATGCAACACGGTATGGTGGCGTAGCAGCTTTTTCCGGAGGGCTGATAGGAGATAAAATTTATACCGAAAATTACCAGGGAGATTTTAATCACACACCTGTTTTTATTGGCTCCGCCAATCCCGATTTTCACATACCTGTCGATAGAGTGCTGGCAAGTGCATCGCTGTTAAAGAACATGAATGCTAACGTGACTGAAAAGATTTATAACAATATGGGGCACACCATCAACGAAGATGAAATATTCAGTGCAAATAATATTGTTTTTAAGTGATGATATATTGTCAACCCTTTCACTCTTTATAGTTACCAGGTCTTACGATAAGTCGCCTTTCACTGTTTTTTTATCTTGACTTAAAAGCTTGTAACAGGTATATTTTCAACAATTGTAAAGTTGTTCTAATTTAGACTCCGATGCTTGCTTCCATATTAACCGCTTTTGGTATTGCCCCTGATCAATGTAACGTATTACCGTTCGGTAACGGATTGATCAATCATACCTGGAAGATAGAGGATGGCAACAGCAGTTATATTCTTCAAAGAGTCAATGATAAGATTTTTAAATCGCCTGCTCACATCGCAAATAACATCAGGGCGATATCAGATTACTTTGCGGCAAATCATCCTGATTACCTCTTCGTCAGTCCAATCAAAAGCACTTCAAACAACGATGTCGTTTGTATTGAGGGAATGGGTTACTACCGGCTTTTTCCATTTGTAAAAGATGCGCATACAGTGGATACTGTACAAACACCAGCCGAAGCGTACGAAGCAGCAAAGCAATTTGGAAGATTCACAAAACTGCTGGCAGGCTTCGACATTAGTAAATTAAAAATTACCATCCCCGATTTTCACAACCTCTCTTTGCGCTATCATCAATTTCAACAATCTCTGTGTAATGGTAGCCAGGAAAGAATTGCTACATCCGGAGAGGCAATTCGCTTTTTGCAAGAGCACGTGAAGATTGTGCAAGAGTTTGAAGCCATTCAGCTAAACAAAAATTTCAAGCTGCGCGTTACCCATCACGATACGAAGATTAGCAACATTTTATTTGATAATAAAAATTGCGGATTATGTGTAATTGATTTAGACACGGTGATGCCCGGTTATTTCATCAGTGATATTGGCGACATGATGCGTACCTATCTGTGCCCGGTAAGCGAAGAAGAAAAAGACTTTTCAAAAATCGAAGTTCGTACTGGATTTTTTGAAGCATTGGTAAACGGATACCTGCATGAGATGAATGACGAACTAACGAAGCAGGAAAAGACCACTTTTACTTATGCCGGCAAATTCCTTATTTATATGCAGGCATTGCGATTTATAACCGACTATTTTAATAATGACATTTATTACGGGGCAAAATACCCTGAGCAGAATTTCGTAAGAGCTCAAAACCAGGTTGTCTTACTGCAAAAGCTGTTGGATAAAGAAGAAGAATTTAAAACGATACTTTCATAAAAAAAGAAGTCGGATAAGATTATTACTATTTTTTAGAAGTATTTAAAACAGGCGACAGCAAAGGGGAACCCTTATTCAATATTTAAATAAAGATGTTTTTATAACCCAATAATTGAAACAATAATTGTAACGATTTATGCAAAAGCTTTCGTTACTTTCAGGTTCAAAACCAACATAATATGCAGCAACAGACAGCAAAGAGAAATGACTTGTATGCGATTTTAATTATTGGTATGTTGTACTTTGTTTTTGGTTTTGTAACCTGGCTTAACGGCACCCTTATACCTTTCCTGAAACTTGCATGTCAGCTAAAAACAGACATAGAAGCATTTTTTGTAACGTTTGCTTTTTATATGGCTTATTTCTTTCTTGCTATACCATCTTCGTTCATACTAAAAAAAACAGGTTTTAAAAACGGGATGGCGCTTGGACTGGTAGTTATGGCGGTTGGGTCGCTAATATTTATACCCGCAGCCAATGCACGCAGTTTTTATTTATTTCTCATCGGATTATTTGTACAAGGCGCCGGTTTGGCGCTGCTTCAAACTGCCGTTAACCCCTACATCAGCATTATTGGCCCCATCGAAAGTGCAGCCAAGCGTATAAGCATTATGGGCATCTGCAACAAAGTAGCAGGAATACTGAGCCCGATTATTTTAGGAGCGTTGGTCTTAAAAAATGCAACAGCTATTGAAACACAAATAACTAGTGCTACCGATGCAGCACAAAAGAATATTTTGCTGAATGAATTGGCATCGAGGGTAATAACACCTTACATCATAATAACGGTTGTATTAGTACTGGTTGCCTTTCTGTTGAGCAGATCTAAACTGCCTGACATTGAAGAGGCACAAGAGCGTACTGCCGACACGGGAACGGTTTCAAAAACGAGCGTCTTCCAATTTCCACATTTGCTGCTGGGGGTTTTGTGCCTCTTCTTATATGTGGGAGCAGAGGTAATGGCAGGCGATGCCATAGGTACGTACGGAAAATCGATGGGTATGAAACTAGACCAGACAAAATACTTTACAACCTTTACCCTCGTTGCCATGCTAATCGGTTACGTGGTAGGAATTTTTACTATTCCTAAAGTTATTTCACAGCAAAAGGCCTTATCTATTTCTGCGCTACTCGGGCTTATTTTTACAGTTGGCACCTACGTAAGTACAGGCTATATGTCTATTACATTTATTGCTCTACTCGGCCTTGCAAACGCGTTGATGTGGCCCGCTATTTTTCCACTGGCAATTGATGGACTTGGCAAGTTTACCAAAATCGGCTCTGCCCTGTTAATCATGGGCATTGCAGGAGGCGCTTTGCTTCCACTGTTGTACGGCACATTAAAAGACAAGGCGGGAGTGTCGAACCAATTATCTTTTCTTATTTGTATGCTGCCTTGCTACGTGTATATCCTGTACTATTCAATCAAAGGTTATTTGGTTGGTAAAAAAGCAGCTGTTGTCAAAAGCCAGCCGGTATTGACGAGCTAAGCAGTAAAAAAACAGCGCGTTCAATTTTACCTTTTAATGCCTGACAGCGGTCTGCAAGTGGCGGTACAATTTAAACGAATTCGAGCACTAGATGTTGGAGAATTATAGCGAATTGTAT
>JALYZZ010000312.1 GCA_030948675.1 Bacteroidota bacterium
GCCAGTCTGCAGAGAAGCTGGGAGGGCTCGTATGAAAAATATTTTTATTTTCATTAGAAGGTATTTCAACTTCCTATTCTTCGTGATATTGCAAATCTTGTCAATTGTCTTCCTTGTAAAATATAACCAAACGCACCAGGCCGCTTTTGCCGGCATCGCTAATGAAATCACGGGCAGGATTAATGAACAATACAACAAAATTCAAAATTACTTTCATTTAAAAGAAAACAACAGGTTACTGCTTGAGGAGAACACCCGGTTAAAAAACCTGCTGAAGATAAATTTTGACGATCCTGACCGCACTCACCGCGTTGTGCTCGACAGTCTTATAAGAGATACCCTTGGCCATCAGCGAAAGTACATGTGGCTACCCGCAAAGGTGGTCAACAATACTGTGGCAGAACAAATGAACTATTTAACGCTTCATCGCGGAGCTAACCAGGGGGTAAAAAAAGACATGGCTGTAGTTGGTCCGCAAGGCATTGTGGGAACAGTCATAGACGTGAGCGAGAACTATTCGCGGGTAATGAGTCTGCTTCATCGCAACAGTAAGGTTAGTTCGATGCTGAAAAAGAATAAAATGATTGGTTCCGTAGACTGGGACGGTAAAGACCCGCACTACGTTACCTTGAAAAATATACCTAAAAGCACACCAGTCGCAAAGGGAGACTCGGTGGTAACAAGCAGCTACTCCGCCAACTTTCCTTCCAATCTTTTAATAGGTACTGTAGATGACATAGCAAAGGATCCTGTAAGTAACTTTTTTATTATTCGGCTTAAAACGGCTACCAATTTTTATAGCCTTGAATATGTAAATTTGGTAGAAAACGTACAATGGGTTGAACAAAGCAGATTGGAGGCTGCGCCGGTTAAAAATCAATGAGCCTTTTAGTCAAAAATATTCTGCGCTTTATTCTGTTCATACTCGTGCAGGTATATGTTCTTTGCCAGATACCTCCTTTGCATCAGTTCATTACACCATACCTGTACTTTTTATTTATTCTTTGGTTACCATTTACCATCTCCCGTTTTGGCTTGTTACTCGTTTCTTTTTTGCTTGGTATTACGCTCGATTATTTTTTAGGAACTCCGGGGCTTCACGCCGCTCCTTGTGTACTTATCGCCTATTTAAGACCTTTTCTCATCAATATCCTTATCTCGCAGGAAGGGGCCGAATTAAACTATGCTGAGCCTTCTATTAAAAGCATGGGTTTTGCTCCATACAGTCTTTATGTACTCGTCTTTACTTTCATTCATCACTTTTATCTTGTATTAATTGAATGGCTGCAGTTCGGCAACTTCCTTTATTTTTTGGGAAAGGTTACAGCAACAACGGTAGTTAGCCTGTTACTCATATTTATTACGGAGATGCTTTTCTTTAGAAAACAGAAATTTAGAACTAATACCGCTTAACAAATTTCAAGAAATTAGGGTTCTATAATAAGAAGTGCATAAAGAAAAACTATGTTTATCCAAAAGGATGCGAGCTTAACAAATAAAAAGATAAGCATTCAATTATTAGCATATTCAATATTTTTGCGCTGTATTATTGCTTTGATTATAAATGGAAGGGATACTAATTTTCATGTTTTCAGTTGTATTATTTCAAAAATGGCTATTTTGCCTGCCGTTTCTTACAAAAAATTGCATTGACAATCTCAAACCAATAAACCGATTGTATGGACTTTAAACAAATCCAGGAATTAATTAAGATAGTCAACAGAAGTACTATAGGCGAACTAAGTATTGAAGAAGGAGATTTTAAAATAACAATAAAGCAGAAGGAAGAACCGGTTCCTGTATACGCCTCATCACTGGCTCAGCATTACACACCGCCAACCCCTCCTCCTCCTGCGCAATTGACTGCACCGCAAACTCCCGCATCGTCATCTTCCGGCAATGCCGCTTCTTCAGGACAGGATACAACTATCAAACAAAGCGATAACCTGATTACTATTAAAAGCCCTATGATCGGAACTTTTTACAGAAGCTCGGGTCCTGATAAACCTTCTTTTGTAAACGTGGGTGACGAGGTTTCTATTGGTAAAACAGTTTGTATCATAGAAGCAATGAAACTTTTCAATGAAATTGAAAGTGAAGTCAAAGGAACCATCGTAAAAGTGTTGGTTGAAGACGCCAGCCCTGTAGAATACGATCAGCCGCTGTTCTTGGTAGAACCTTAATCTTGTAACGGTATAATTGCTACAACACGTTCAATCTGGTTTATAAACCTACATGCGGTCTGACAAAAAGGGAATGGTTAGTGAAGGAACTCACGAAGCAAGCATGAGATTTTCGTTGTTATTAGAATAAGCTGAGTCTTGCGATTATCCTACAAGCACTTGCTTTAGGAAAATGACCAGAAATTCAAAAAGTTTTAAATAAATTATTACGGATACTCAGGAGAAGAACATTTTAAAGCAATTTAGTGTGTCTCTATTTCTTCAGAAGTTCATATAGTTAATAAGTAGCCAACTTGTTCACTAAATTAAATGCAGCCTCTGTTGAAGTGCTCTAGCACATTAATCAAATTAGCTAATTAACAACCATGTTTAAAAAGATTTTAATAGCCAACCGAGGCGAAATTGCGCTGCGTGTTATTCGCACCTGCCGTGAAATGGGAATTAAGACAGTGGCTGTTTATTCAACCGCTGACAAAGACAGCCTGCACGTAAAATTCGCCAACGAGGCGGTTTGTATTGGTAAGCCTCAAAGCGCAGATTCTTATTTGAATATTCCCCACATAATGGCTGCAGCAGAAATTACGAATGCGGACGCAATACATCCGGGTTATGGTTTTTTAGCAGAAAACGCAAAGTTTTCGCAAATATGTGCTGACCATGGAATAAAGTTTATTGGACCTACTCCTGCAATGATAAACGGAATGGGGGATAAGATAACTGCAAAGGAGACGATGATAAAGGCAGGAGTGCCGGTAGTGCCGGGCGGAGAAGGACTGCTTGAAAGTGTAAGTGAAGCAAAAAGCCTTGCAAAAGAAATCGGTTATCCGGTTATTTTAAAGGCTACAGCAGGCGGTGGAGGCAAAGGTATGCGGGTGGTATTCGAAGAGAGCGAAATAGAAAAGGCTTATAATACCGCCCGTTCCGAAGCAGGAGCGTCGTTTAAAAATGATGGAATTTACATGGAGAAGTTTGTTGAAGAGCCAAGGCATATTGAAATTCAGATAGCCGGCGATCAATATGGTACTATTGCGCATCTTAGCGAAAGAGATTGTTCTATACAGCGCCGCCACCAGAAATTAGTAGAGGAAAGTCCTTCACCATTTATGGATCCAGACTTAAGGCAACGAATGGGTGAAGCAGCTATAAAAGCTGCAAGTGCAATCAATTATGAGAGCGTAGGTACAATAGAATTTCTGGTAGATAAACACAAGAATTTCTACTTTATGGAAATGAATACGCGCATACAGGTAGAGCATTGTGTAACTGAAGAAGTGATAAATTTTGATCTCATTAAGGAGCAAATAAAAATAGCGGCTGGCCATCCCATCAGCGGCCGCAACTATGAACCTCAATTGCACGCTATTGAGTGCAGAATTAACGCGGAAGACCCTTATAATGATTTTCGTCCAAGCCCCGGAAGGATAACTGTGTTGCATCAGCCGGGTGGCCACGGGGTAAGGGTTGACAGCCATGTGTATGCAGGTTATGTAATTCCGCCTTATTACGATAGCATGATAGGTAAATTAATAACGATGGCGCAAACGCGTGAAGAGGCTATTGACACAATGTACCGGGCACTTAGCGAGTACGTAATTGAAGGTATTAAAACTACAATACCCTTTCACCTGCAGTTGATGAAGAATGAAGATTTCCGTAAGGGAAACTTTACCACTAAATTTTTAGAAGGATTTACCATGCAGTAAAACAATGTTGGTAATTAAGTAGAAAATATAATATACCCACTACTTTCTATAGTAATATTAACCCCAAATAATGAAAACAAAATGAACGCGAATAACGCGTCCATTTTGTTTTCATTACGATGATACAAAAGATTTTAAAGGCTTCTGGCAGAGCAGCACTAACTCCTAAAAGTGTTTTGACTAAACTTGTTTTTTATACCTGCCATTGTTTACTTCTCTAGTTACTTCATCTATCCTATTTATTTGCTCGTCATTAAGTATTTTCTTTAGTTTTTGGTTTCTTTCTTCTTCAATCGGTAGCAATTTTTCTTTCTTCTCCTGCTCAGTCGTTTGTGAATCCATTTTTACTGAACGGGCTTTCAATTGATAATCCTGTTGAATTACTACCACAGCATTAGCCTGGTCATCAGTTAATTTGAGTTCAGATTTAAGCTTCTCTACCATTCTTTGTCTGTCTACCGGACTTGTTCCTCCGCGATGTACCCCGCCAATTGCGAACCGCTGCGAAAATGAAGCCGAAGAACAAAGAATGAATATAGTTAATATTAAAGAAGTTCTTTTCATACTTAAGGTTATTGTATTAGATGTCGAAAACGTTGTGGCTTGCTATTGGATTATCTATTCGATGTTAGGTTTAATGGAAATGACAGGAGTAAAAAAAGACCTGGTAAGGGCTTTTTGACAAAAAATAATTTCAGGATTTGTATAAAAAAATTGTTTTATGAGGGAATATAAGTAAAGAGATGACTGGTTGTCGCGTCTTTTTTTCATTAGTTAATAAGCTATGTTGAAAAATTTTTCTGACAACTTTATTCTTAACGCAAAAATAAAAGCTCACGATATTTAGGTAAAGTCCATTCCTCATCAGCGACAAGCAATTCCAGTTTGTCAACGTGGTAGCGGATAATGTCGAAGTATTTGTCTTTTACTTCCGTATTATAAGCAATTGCCTTCTCCCTCGTATCGGTCATATTATTACAAACTTTGCGAGCCTCCACCATGGCATCTACATTTTCCCGTATTGTTGAAATATGCTCGCATATTTTCTGAAGCATATCCACCTGAGTCGAATAATTCTTTTCATCTACCCCTATATCTTTTAATCCACGGATATTAGTGATGAGCGTATTTTGGTATTTTATGGCCGCAGGTAAAATATGATTTCCAGCCAGGTCGCCTATCAGCCTGGCTTCGATCTGCACAATTTTTATATATTTCTCAAGTTCTATTTCGTGCCGCGCTTCCAACTCAGTATGGTTGTACACCCCATTTTTTTGAAACAGGTTTTTGGCTTTGTCTGTAAGCATTGCGTCTAAAGCAAGAGGGGTAGTTTTTACATTTGGCAGACCTCGGTTTGCTGCTTCTTTCTCCCAGTTGTCGCTATATCCGTCTCCTTCAAATAACACTTTTTTACTGTCAACAATATATTTTTGAATGACATGCATCAATGCAACTTCCTTTTTATCGCCTTTTTCTATCAGCCCATCAACTTCTTTTCTAAAGTTTCGAAGGGTTTCAGCCATAATTGTATTCAATGTTGTCATTGCATTTGCACAATTAGCTGAAGATCCGACCGCCCTGAACTCAAATTTATTTCCGGTAAAGGCAAAAGGAGACGTTCTGTTGCGATCCGTGTTGTCTAAAAGCAATTCCGGTATGCTTCTATGTAGATCAAGCTTTAAAATAGCCTCATCCTGCTCGTCGAATTTTTC
>JALYZZ010000314.1 GCA_030948675.1 Bacteroidota bacterium
GTACAATGTATCGTTCAACCTTTCAATGGATGATGGATAAGATTTGATGTCAAAAGACATAAAGTAACGCCTGTCAGTTCTTTGCTGTTTGTTTTGCCTCAATCTCTTTGAACTACGCTTTACCGCAATAAACTTTCTCTTGCAAATCCTTTATAAGACTTATAAAAGCAAGCAACAGTTGTACCGGATAAAAGTATATTAGTCTTATTTTTTTGAGTCTTTTTTCCTGTACAAATCGTTGTTTAACGGCTCTTCATGTAAGAATAGAAGATTGGTAAGGGGTAATGAAAAGTAACACTATTATTCAACTTTTCATAATAATTAATCTCAAAACTTTATCCCCAAAAATAACATTGCTTATTCTTCCGTTTTCGGCTGGAAAATGTTTTAAAACGATACTTTTGCCAGTAAATAAATACTAAAAATGTCATACGAGATTACGGGAAAACTTGTTGTGCGGTTCGATATTGTTCAGCGAAATGAAAACTTTAAAACAAGAGAATTTGTCATTGAAAAAACAGAGGATGCAAACGGAAGAAGTTTTACCAGCTACGTAAAGTTTCAATGCGTGCAAGACAAGACAGCAATGCCAGATAAGTTTAACATAGGCGATGAAGTGAAAGTTCAGTTCAATATAAAAGGAACCAAATGGGAAAAGGATGGACGTACCAATTATATAACAAACCTGGATGCATGGAGGATGGAAAGTGTAAAGCTAGGCCAGCATACGGGTGCAGGTGCAGAGGTTAATTACAATGATATTCCACCATCTGATAATATAGACGATTTGCCATTTTAACAAAGGTTATTGCAGAATTTACATGAGGCTTTTAGGAATATGTAGAACCTTTCTTAGGAGGCCAGCATTCGCTATCAAACCAGCCATTGTTGCGTCGCACTCTTTTACTGCTCTTGCTTTATTCAACCTTTTAGAAAATTTTCTTGTTCATTGTCTTCCCTCTGTGGGAGCTTTTAGGATAAATACCTAACACAAATATGCAACAACAAATCGCATTAAAACTGCTTCCCTCAGAAGCGGCTAACGACGGTATTATAAAAAGCTATATAGCTAGCGCTGCCGGAACAAAAGCAGATGAAATAACCGGGTATTACACACTTAAAAAATCTATTGATGCCAGAGGCAGGCACGCTTATATAAACCTGACTCTTCAGGCATTTATAAATGAGCCTTTCGTAACAAGAAGGCCAATAAAAGTCGATTTTAAAGATGTAAGCAAAGCGCAACGAAAAGTAATCGTAATAGGTGCAGGACCGACGGGTTTATTTGCAGCGTTGAAGTTGATTGAGCAGGGTATACAGCCCATTATTTTAGAAAGAGGAAAAGATGTAAGGGCACGCAGGCGCGATCTGGCTACTCTAAATAAAGAAGGCATTGTAAACCCTGATAGCAACTACTGCTTCGGTGAAGGTGGCGCGGGTACCTACAGCGATGGCAAGCTTTACACACGCAGCAACAAACGCGGTAACATTAATCGTATTCTACATCTCTTTGTTCAGTTTGGTGCAGAGGAACAAATACTCGTTGACGCACACCCCCACATCGGCACAAATAAACTACCGCAAATTATTACTGCCATCAGGGAGTGTATAACCACCTGTGGAGGTGTATTTTTATTTGATGCAAAAGCAGTTGATTTCGTAATTGCCGATGAAGTAATTAAAAGCGTTACAACTGCGGACGGCATCAAGCATGAAGCGGAGGCCGTTATCCTTGCAACAGGACATTCTGCCCGTGATATTTTTACTCTATTGCATAAAAAAAACATCCTAATAGAGGCGAAGCCTTTTGCATTAGGTGTACGGGTAGAGCATCCGCAACAAATAATAGACAGTGTGCAATACCATTGCAACAATAGGGGTGAATTTTTGCCCCCTGCTACTTACTCGCTGGTACAACAGGTAGGGCATAAAGGGATATTTAGTTTTTGTATGTGTCCTGGTGGTATTATTGCGCCGGCATCAACAAATGCAGGAGAATTGGTGGTTAACGGCTGGAGCCCTAGCAAGCGAAACAATCCTTTTGCAAATAGCGGAATAGTGGTATCAGTGGACAATGCGGATTTATTGGAACTGAAGGATTTTACCCGGTATACAAAAGCGCAAGGGCTTGAAACAGGCTCGCCTTTATCAATGATGTATTTTCAGGAAATGGTAGAGCGCAACGCATACCGGTGGGGAGGAGGAAAGTTTGTTGCACCTGCACAACGAATGGTAGATTTCTGTAACAATAAAATTTCAGGCTCTTTACCTGTTTGCAGTTATTTGCCCGGCATTAGCAGTAGCGACTTATCCGGTGTTTTACCTTCTTTTATACATGCCAGACTGCAGCAGGGTTTTAGGGCATTTGGAGGAAAAATGAAAGGGTATTACACAAATGAAGCAGTCATAGTGGCAACCGAAAGCCGCACCTCGTCTCCAGTTCGCATTCCCCGCGACCCTGTTAACCTGCATCATCCTCAGTTAAAAAATTTGTATCCATGTGGTGAAGGTGCGGGCTATGCAGGTGGAATTGTGAGTGCGGCAATGGACGGTGAAAGGGTCGCAGCTCTTATCGCAGTTTTATGAGTACACCTACTTTTACAACCCTATACTAAAGAAAAAAGCCGCTACAAAAATGTAGCAGCCGTTATTGTTCGCACAATTATTTTTCTGTAGAATTTTTGGATTTCAAAAACATTTCAAACAAACCCTTAAACGAGGTTAAAGGTAGCAAGTTGCAGGAGACAAAAGGTGGGCATAAGTACTCGTTTTAGCGAGTTCGTAAAAGTGAATAATAGTAGTAAAGCTACTGCCGCTGCCGTAGTATAAGCGGCAGTAGTTTAATAGTAAATTGCAAAAGTTAAAAGGTGGATTGCTGTATTAAAAACTTAGTCTACATAAGATGCGGCCTTGCCTTGCTTAACCAGTGGGAGTAATCCTAGAAATATGATTTGTAGTCTAATAAGATAAAGGAGTTTCCAAAAAAAAATCTTTTTGAAGTTACATCAGAAGGTTATTCAAGTTCAAATTCCTGGTGCATGGAGGGCATTTCAATTTTATCAAAACCCTTTCGGTTCAAACGTGCCGAAAGTTCCTGCTGTACAAGGTATTCTCCATGAACCAGGAAGACCTTTTTTACTTGTTCCGCGTCCTGGCAGCCAATGTATCTAGCCAGGTCGTCCTGGTCGCCATGAGCACTTAAGCTTTTCATTTGACCCACCTCGGCCAATACGTTACAACTATCTCCGAATATTTCAACCTTTTTAGCACCGCTTAGCAGTTTTCCTCCCAGTGAACTCGTAGAGCAGTAACCTGACATTAAAATAGTGTTAGGCTCTTCGTCTACGCAGCTAAAAATATGATGCTTAACCCGGCCGGCATCAGCGGTGCCACTTGACGATATAATTACACAAGGTTCTTTGTGCTCCGTCAGTTGCCTGCTCTCCTCAACTGACTCTACATGTTTCAATCCTTTGAAGTGAAACGGATCTTCATCTATTTTTAGAATGTTTTGAAGACGTTCATTGTATTGCTCGGCGTAGCTTTTAATAACAGTAGTCGCTTTTTTACTAAGCGGACTATCCACAAAATAGTTGAGTTCGGGTAGCCGATTTTCCAATTCCAGTTGGTTCAGAGAGTAAAGTATTTCCTGGGTACGGCCTACACTAAAAGCGGGAATAACTAGCTTTCCGCCTCTGTCAACACAAGTTTTTTTAATCCACCTATATAAATTATCAATAGTATTTGCAGCAATATCATGCGTTTTGTCGCCATAGGTGCTTTCTAAAATTACATAATCTGCCTGCGGAAACTCGGCCGGAGGTTGTAAGAGTGCACTTCTGTATCGTCCTACATCACCGCTAAAATTAATGGTTGTGATTTTTCCGTTTTCAGTTACTCTCAGATTAATTGCGGCGCTGCCGATGAGATGACCTGCATTTGTAAACATCAACTCAATATTTTCATCCACTTTCATCCATTGATCATACTCAAGTGTTTCGAACAACTGCATTGCTTTGCTTACGTCTTCATTTGTGTACAACGGACCAGCCTGGTCTATTGCTGCACTTTTCTTCTTATTGATAAAGTCTGCATCATGCATTTGTATTTCGGCACTGTCTGCAAGTAAAATTTCAGTAAGGTCTTTAGTGGCGGCTGTGCAGAAAATGCGGCCTTCGAAACCTTCTTTTACAAGTTTTGGAATTAGACCAGAATGGTCGATATGTGCATGAGATAAAAAAAGGAAACTAACATCTGCAGGATTAAAGCCAAACTCTGCATTTAGTGCATCCGTCTCGGTACCCATTCCCTGAAACATTCCACAGTCTAGTAAATAATTTTTGCCATTGTTTAATGATAGTAAATGTTTTGAACCTGTCACAGTTCTTGCTCCGCCATGAAAAGATAACTTCATAAATTTCTGTTGCTATAAAAATTTTATTACAAGTCTAACCAAACAGATCTAAGGGAAATGTTACAATCAAACTTTATTGTCAGGTGGATAGGTAAAGTGCATATTTCATACCTACCTTTTTAACTTGAAAACGTTTTTCTTGCGGCTATTGTTCAAAGATTTGTTTGTACATCATATTCCACACGTGCAGCAAAAGATAAAGGAGTTATCTAAAAATTTGAGGAGTAATAAAAGTCTTTGTTAATGGAAATGCATATTTCTTCTTACCTAATTGCCAGGTTGTAAGCTATGGCGTGTTATCCCTGCAAATTGAAAATCTCCCCTTTCTTTTATCTAAACAGGCTGATCAGGAATAGGACAGAAAAAGCAAGAGTAAATCAGGTAATAACAAGGCTTATTTAGTTGAGCAGAGTTAATGCAAGCGTTTTCATTCTTAATTATTCCTGCCATTTTCTAAAGCTAAAATACACGTATCACCTTTACAAAACGACCTAAATAATATGTATTTAAGGGAGTAATTACAACGCCCATTGCCTTGCCCGAAGAACTGTGAATAAACGCCACCTGGCCATTGTTTGCAGTAGTAATGATGCCCATATGACCGACCTCGCGAACAGTGCTGTCAGTGCCTGTAAATAAAATAAGATCTCCGGGCAGTGCCTTATCTAACGGAACCTCGGTTTTACAATGGGTAAAATCTACAGAAGACCGGGGAACAGCTATATTAAAGTGATTAAATACATGCGTGATAAAACCTGAGCAATCGAAACCGTTAACAGGGTCTGTAGAGCCATATTTGTACGGTGTGCCTATTAACGATTTGGCATAGGTGAGTAATTGCGCTGGTGTTGTATTACCGGTATTTATTTTTTGACCACCCGTTTCTTTCACTTTTGGAGTATCCTCCCTTGTCATAACCGGAAGTTTTGCCGGTACGATTTCCGTAGTTTCTTCTACAGGCAGTGACGCCGGAAGTTTGCCGTTGTAGTAATGGCACGAGGCAAAAGTTAGAAGAATTAGCAGAGGAAACACGCGCATTAAAGCATTGAACGCAAAAATCCGTCCAACTGATAGAAAAGATGCGTTTAATGTAGTGCCATGATCGGCAAGCGATTTAAACGTGCCAGTTCTTTAGTAAAGCTTTTATGAAACAAGCTTTGCCACAAGCCATGTTTTTTTGGGATAACCAGTAATAGCTGAATGTGGTGTTCTTCTACAAATTTTCCAATCGCCTGCACTACCTGGTTCTCGAGTAAGGTGTGATAGACCGGACTAATTTCTTCCAGGTTATTTTTTACCAGCAGATCATTCGCTGCCTCTGCTGACCCTGGTTCAAAGTAGAGACTAGTTACATATACAACATGTAGCCTTGCCTCTGTAAATGCTACTAACTTCAACAGCTTGCTGAAGGGGGTGTTGTTATTTATATTTCTGAGGTTACAGGCAAAAGCAACATTTTGTAAAGGCTTAAAAGTTACACCAGGCGGAACGGTTAGTACGGGAA
>JALYZZ010000317.1 GCA_030948675.1 Bacteroidota bacterium
TTCTGTGGTACAACAATTGTAAAAAATCATTGTTGGTAACATAACACAAAATACACATTTATGGATAGCATCAATCGTAATCAGCCCGAAGACAATCATAAGGATCTTCAAGGCATGGAAGCAGGTAAAAAAATAAAAGAACTGGCAGGTAAAAATAACACCTGTTTCTTTTGCTCAAATATAGCAACCGGAAAGCCGGTAACGGTAAGGCCAATGTCGGTACAAAAAATGGACGAAGATGGCACGATTTGGTTTTTAAGTGCTGCAGACAGCCACAAAAACGACGAAATTCAATCCGACAACAACGTCCAGCTATTGTTTCAGGGCTCTGCGCATTCTGACTTTTTAAGTATTTATGGTACAGCCACTATTTCTACAGACAAGGCACTGATAAAAGAATTGTGGGAGCCTATACTTAAAACCTGGTTTACAGAAGGTATCGACGATCCGCGAATTACTGTTATAAAAGTTGAAACAAAAGAAGGCTATTATTGGGACAACAAACACGGCGATGCTGTTGCTTTTGCAAAAATGGCTCTTGGCGCGGCGCTTGGAAAAACATTGGATGACTCTATTGAAGGGCAAATTAAAATATAAACGGGTTAGAGTTTTTTTCGTGTTGACGGTACTAGCTACGAGTACTATATAAGAAGCAGCAATCATTTGTCTGGCACAGATTTTTGACATTTGCTGCGGTAATATTGCTTCAAAATTGCTGAAGTTACACCGTGATAGAATGCATGAATATTTGCTTTCATTACTAAAACGACCTATTATGAAAAAGATGATTGGGCTGGCTATAGCAGTTGCTTTGTTTACTGCATGTAACAACATTGAGACAAATACTACGTCAGCTGACACGTCCGTAACTACCAACACAACGGGGCCTTCCTCTCCTATTGATACCAGTGCAGTGTCTGTTACGTCTTCTACTTATACCGGTCACGAAGGAGATGTGACTTATAGCAACAAAAAAGTACGGGTTAGAAAAGGAGGAGAATGGGTGGATGCAGACAATGACGTAAGACTTGACAACGGCGCAATGGTGTATCGTGACGGACAAGTAAAAAAAGATGACAAAATAATTGTTTTAAAAGATGGCGAGGTAGTAAATCGTTCAGGTAATTTTTTCGATGAAACCGGCCATGCACTTGGAGATGCCTGGAACGAGACAAAGGAAGCGGCTAAAGATGCAGGCAAAGTCATAAAAGAAGGTGCTACAGAGGCTGGCAAGGCTATTAAAAAAGTAGGCGCTAAAGTAAATGACGCAGTGAATAGAGACGATAAAAAAAATTAATTCTCTAAAATGTTATGGTATTTCCTCGTGATGGAAACGACCAGAGGGATATGTTTTCTTAAAGAACTGCCAGCAAGCGCTCCGCTTTGTAAAGGACTTAAAACAACAAACCGGGAGGATAAAAAAACAGCATTGTTCAAATTACTATTTTTATACATGGCACAATTGTTTAGTACAAAAGATTGATTTCAAGGCATCTATTCTTTAACTTTTAAAATTTACTATTATGTCTGACACAAATGATTTTAGCAACTCTTCAAATCTGAATGATGATTTGAATGATGACATTTCTACGGGCGCATCAAGGGCAGAAAATACGGCAGATAACTTAGCAAACAGAGCAGGCAATGCTACCAGCAACATGGGTAACCGTGCTGAAAATGCTGCAGAGAATGTGGGCAGCGACTTAAGCAGCGGTGCCAGCCACTTAGGAAACAGAGCTGCAAATGCTGCTGAAAATGCGGGTGATGATATTAGCAGGGGGGCGAGCCATTTAGGAAACAGGACTGAAAATGCTGCTGAGCACGCAGGTCACAAAGTTGAACACGCTGCAGATGACGTAAAAGACGGTAGCAAAAATATTTGGGAGAAAATAAAAGATAAAGCCGAAGATCTCGGGGATAGCATAAAACATACTTTCGATTAGTTTAGCCAGAAGTTGTTTAAAGAAGAGGTTGTCTCCAAAAAACGAGATTGCCTCTTTTTTTTGACCTTAAGCGACTACTTCCATATTCTCCTAATGAATTTGAAACCTTCCTGATTAAAGTAAAATAGTGTTCGTTTTTCGTTCGCAACATCTTCGGAGGTTATTTTAAAGACGGCATATTATCTAAGGTTATCACATACGGATTGGCAAAGTTTTTATTCCATAAGTCTAACGGATTGTACTTCGCATTGCGTACATAGTCACCATACCAGGGCATATACCACGACCATGCAGCACCATCTTTAATCAAATTGTCAACGTCGGGCATTGAACCGCACTCAGACATGGCTATCATCTTTTTGCTACCATACAAAGTATTTAAAGCGTTGAACTCTGCCAGCTGAGAAGTGTGATCACCATCCTTATAAATATCCCTGCCTATAATATCCACATATTGATCGCCTGGGTACCATGCCTCATCATTTGGCTCGCGGGTCCACACCCAAATCAAGTTCTTTAACCCATGAACATTTACCATCCGGTTATACATCACCTGGTACAGCTTTTTGCACGGTGCCGCACCTTTAGCACCCCACCAAAACCATCCGCCTGCTGCCTCATGCAGAGGTCGCCAGATCACTGGCACATTTGCTGCCTGTAGCTTCTTTAATGCCACTGCTACTGAGTCTATATCTCTAATCATCGCAATGTATTCTGCAGATGTAGAGTCTTCTATCCTGCTAATGTCAAAGGTCGTTCCGTTTGGCTTACCGGCATTTCTTGTATAAAACTCTTCAGTAGCCCTTGATGGATCTCTCCAATGCCACACAAAGACCGGGATACCGTTTCTGGCCCAAAATGTTTTTGCATCATTAATTGGTTCCTCATTATTATACCAATTGTAACCGCGAAAGGCATGCATAAAGTCAAGACCAATAATGGCGGGCTCTTTTGAAGTATTCGTCTTAAGCCAATTAATTTCGTCAAAACTGTTTAAAGTCATTGCACCGGAAAGAATTTTCTTTCCATAGTTATTCCGCAAAAACTGGTACAATGCATTTGCTTCTTTCGTAGCATTAGGTGTAACGAGTGAAGCATTAATATTGAAACGAGCCACTGGTGCCGGAGTTGGCAATGTGGCTGGCGTTGTTACCGGTGATTGAACAGGATCTAGTGTTTTGCCACATGAGGTAAAAGCAATTACAATAGCCGTTAAAAAAATAAATTGACTTTTTAGAATAAACAATTTCATACCTATTTTATAGTTTTTTGCCACTGAGCATCTACCATTAAAAATGTTGTTTTTACCCTTGCACCTGCAAAAATAGCGACTTTCTAATCAAGGATCTTTTCAAGGGTATGGTTGCCAGGATAGCTGCAATAGTTGCAGCGGTTAGAATCATTATAAACAGAGTAGCGCGAAAATGAGCTTGCAACGTTCGATGATAAGAAGCAGATGCTATCCTTCACCCGCCAGCTTGTTTACCATCGCCCTTACCTCTTCTTCATCTGCCACAAATACGTTACCATAATCACTAACCTCAGCGTTAACATAGGTAACAGGATTGGATGCTATTTTTCGCGCTGAAGAATGAAATTCCCTTGCTCCACTCTGGTTTTTTAATTGTACAATATTATTGGATTTTACACCAGCACCAGGCATAATAACAATGCGATTGCCTGCGTGTTGTACCAGTTTTGCCAACAATTCACCCGCTTCAGGAGCCGCGCTTTTTTGTCCTGATGTAAGCACCCGTTCGCAGCCACAATTAATAATATCTTCAAGCGCTTTGAAAGGATCGGGAGTGCAATCGAAAGCCCTGTTGCACGTTACGCTCATTGGTGATGCCCAGTCTAATATTCGCTTCAACCACTCAGTGTCTATTTCCGCATCAATGGTACTTGTACCAACCGATATGCCATTACAACCTAAGTCTTTGCAAACAAGAATGTCTTTTTTAATAATGGCGTACTCATCTTCGTCGTAAAAATAGTTGCCTGATCTGGGCCTGATAAT
>JALYZZ010000329.1 GCA_030948675.1 Bacteroidota bacterium
CTGTAAAACCGCGTGCAAGCATGCAGCCAATTGCCAACCCCACACCTGCGCCTCCTCAACCTAAAGCAATCTATAAAGGAGGCACCAGTAACGGTGCCGGTGGAAATGGGGCAGACTCTTATAACGGTGTAAGAAACCAGGGCATTGCCGGAGGAAGAGGCGACCAGGGCAGCCCAAATGGCAACCCTAACTCCGATAGTTATAAGGGCAACGCAGCTAGTGGAAACAGCGGTGTGAAAATTCGCAGTGGCCTAAGTGGCAGGCGATTTACACGCCTCCCATCATTTGAAGATGACTTCAACGAGAATGCAAAAGTTGCCGTAGATATTAAAGTCGATAAAAATGGAACGGTAGTTTCTGCATTGGTTAATCCACGGGGAACTACTACCACCAACGGAACCATTAGGTCTATCGCTACCAGAAAAGCAATGCAATTGAAACTGAACACCGGCGACGAGGATGAACAAACCGGTACCATTTTATTTGATTTCAAGCTCAAGGGATAAACCGTTTCGCAATAAAACTGCGCAATAAATCTTTCATAACCGTAGCTTTGACAGCTACGGTTTTTTTATGCTTAACTACGACCAAACTATTGAGTACCTTTTTCACAGGTTGCCTATGTTTAGCAGGTTGGGAGCTGCTGCTTTTAAAGGAGATCTGACCAATACAATAAAGCTTTGTGCGGCACTTGGAAATCCGCAACAAAAATTTAAGAGTATACACATAGCAGGCACCAATGGCAAAGGTTCTACAAGCCACATGCTTGCTGCGGTGATGCAAACCGCAGGTTATAAAACAGGGTTGTATACCTCGCCACATTTGAAAGATTTCAGGGAAAGAATTAAGGTAAACGGACAGATGGTTGAGGAAGCATTTGTAATCGCTTTTACAGAGCAGATAAAGTCAATCATCGAAGACATAGAACCATCCTTTTTTGAGATCACTGTTGCTATGGCTTTTAGCTGGTTTGCACAGCAAAAAGTAGATATAGCCGTGGTGGAAGTAGGACTTGGCGGTCGTCTCGACAGCACCAATATCATTACTCCCGAGCTTGCCGTTATTACCAACATTGGCTACGATCATATGAATATCTTAGGAGATACACTCGAAAAGATAGCTACTGAAAAAGCCGGAATTATCAAACAAGGAATACCCGTCGTTATCGGGGAGACGTTGCCTAAAACGAAGAAGTTATTTGAGAATAAAGCAAGCGAACTAAATGCACCCATTTATTTTGCACAACAGTACAAATGGATAACCGATTGGAAACAATCAACACACTATTTAGAAGTAAATGTTGCCGATAGGCGCACGGATGAGAGAAGGGTTTATCATTCGGAGCTATCAGGACTATACCAGGTAAAAAACCTGGTTACCGTGTTGGAAGCAGTGCATTTGTTGGTAACAATGGGTTGGAAAATTGATGAAAAGCAGATACAGCAGGGGCTGCAAAATACTACAAAATTAACAGGGCTACACGGAAGGTGGGAAGTGATACGCGCACACCCGCGCACTGTTTTGGATGTAGCGCATAATGAAGACGGCATGAAACAATTAACCGCGCAATTAGAGCATTGCAATTTTCAAAAGCTGCACATTGTTATCGGCATGGTTAGAGACAAAGACATTTTCACCGTGCTATCATTGTTGCCAAAATACGCTCATTATTATTTCACAAAGGCACAAATACCCAGAGCGCTGCCCGAGCATGAACTAGCGGTAAAAGCGGCAAGCTTTGACTTAAAAGGCCACGTTTATTCCAACGTAAATGAGGCACTTCAGCAAGCGATTAACGAAGCGCACCTCGATGATATGATACTGGTGTGTGGTAGTGTATTTGTTGTAGGTGAGGTGGAGGTGGAAAATATAAAATGGTGATTTTTGTTTCACTAAGAACCTTTTTTTAATTTGAAATTGTAAGTTACTGTAAGATTATATTTAATCCAGACAGTTCAGTTTTGCAGGTATTGACGATACTAGCCGCATCACTTACCATCAGTTGAAACATTACAGGAACTGTTTGTTTGTGTACCTTTAGAACGGTTAACTCCATCTTAAAAAATAATGTTATAAAATGGGAACGGTGTATGCAGATATTGAACTGGTAAATGCAGTTGATTTAGGACTGGTTCGCAGAAATCAAATGGACAAGGATGAAGTAAGAAGAATGAAAGTAAATATGCTTGTTGATAGTGGCGCCTACATGATGGCTATCAACCAAAGTATTTTAAGTCAACTCAATCTGCCGATCAATGAAAAACGAAAAGCGCAGTTGGCAGATGGCAGTATTGTAGAATATGATGTAGCCGGACCGATAGAAGTGCATTTTGTCAATCGGAAAGCTGTTTGTAATGCGTTTGTTTTACAGGGGGATGCTGAACCGCTGTTAGGTGCCATACCTATGGAAGAAATGGACGTTTTAATACATCCTCAACGACAGGAACTACTTGTTAATCCAGAACATCCAAATTATGCTGTGTTGAAAATGAAGTAAAATCTCCAAAGTTTTAGAAATAACACTTCAATTCTCCCAAATAAGGCCAGGTTAATCTGTAAAGTAGATGTCTAACTGCATGTGAAACAGATGGAATGGCAACGAGATAACAAGATGAATTCACTTAATTTCAGTTTAAGCTTCAATGCCCCTCAGTCATATCTACTTTTTCACTGCTACTCTCCATATAACGTTGCTGGCATCGTCCGCTACCAGCATGCTTCCATCAGCTAAAACTGTCACTCCCACTGGCCTGCCATATACTTCTGCCTCAGCAACATCTTTTATAAATCCGGTTAAAAAGTCTTCCGGTTCACCTGAAGGCTTGCCATTTTTAAATGGAACAAAAACTACCTTATAGCCACTTATCGTCGATCGGTTCCAGGAACCGTGCTGGCCAATAAAAGCACCATTATGATAGTGAGCAGGGAAAACTGTATCATTATAAAAAGCAAGTCCTAATGAAGCAGTATGCGATCCAAGAGAAACATCAGGAACAATTGATTTTGCCACCAGATCCGGGCGCTGATGTTCCTTCATCCTCGGGTCTTCGTGATGTCCGTAGTATGAATAAGGCCATCCATAAAAACCGCCCTGCTGTATGCTGGTAAGGTAATCGGGAACCAGTTCATCTCCAAGTTCGTCTCGTTCGTTAACTGCTGCCCATAAAGTTTCCGTTTCCGGTTGCCACGCCAAGCCAACAGGATTTCTAAGACCGCTGGCGTAAACGTGTTCGCCTGTGCCATCGGGGTTTACCTCTAAAATGTTTGCCCGCCGCACTTCGTTTTCCATTCCATTTTCACCCGCATTACTGCCCGATCCAACCGTGATATAGATCTTTGTTCCTTCTCTGTTACTAATGATGTTTCTTGTCCAGTGGTTGTTGTAGCCGCCTGCAGGCAAGTCTACTATCTTTTTTCCTTGTACTTCAATTTTTGTTTCGCCCGACCTATATGGATATCGGATAACGCCATCAGTGTTGGCTACATAGAAATAATTATTAAGGATTAGCATTCCAAAAGGTCTGTTTAAACCTTCCAGAAAAACGGAACGGCTCTCGTAAATACCGTCTTTGTTAACGTCCCTAACGATCGTAATACGATCGGCGCTTGTTCCGTAATGTTGCGTTTTAATTCTTGGGAGCAGACCTGCACCGATCTTTTTGATTCCTGATAAAACCGTATTTGATTCTGCAATAAAAATATCTCCGTTCGCCGCCTGATACATCCACCTCGGATTGTCTAGACCTTCTGCAAAACGGGTAACTATAAAACCGGCAGGAGCTTCAGGCGTCTTATCTTTTGGCCATCCAAGCACTTTACTAAACCTGGTTGTTGACTTAGTTTGATAAGGCGCAGGTAAATGCTCTTTACTATAGCTGGTG
>JALYZZ010000342.1 GCA_030948675.1 Bacteroidota bacterium
ATTATAGGTTGACTGCTCGTAGTTGTAACCAATCATTGCTTTCAGATGGTGATCATTGCCAAAGTCATTCTCATATTCTGCATAAATATTGGTTGCCAAATATTTAGTGTTGCGATTATCGACCGCTAAATCATTGGTCGTAGTTCCAATATATGAAGTAACTCCCTTGAAATTGCTGTATGGCACCTGCACGCGTTTTTGATTTCTGTTATTATCTGTGTTACGGAAGGTGAAATCAGCGTTGACCCTAAATTTGTTATTAAAAAACCGGCTTCTAAAACCTGTAATATTTCTTAATACGTCGCGATGTGTATCAAATCCATTTTTTCCATAGAAAAAGTCTCCAACCGTGTAAGCAGAAGAAAAAGTCAAACTGCCATCCGGGTTAAACATCGGCATAGTTGGATGTCCCTCATCGGCAATATTTCTCCATATACCACCACCCTCACCAACGTTTAAAGGATTATGATAGTTCATACTTGAGTAGTCAGTATTGTTTTCAACAGTTAGCCAGGGGAAAACTTCGATAGAACCTCTGGCCCTAATATTTTTCATACTGTAGTCATCGGTGTTATACCTGAACAATCCATCCTGTTTTAATAGCCGTCCCGATACTAAAAACGTCGCTTTTTCACCACCTCCGCTTACAGAAATGTTGTTTTCGAAGGCTGCGGTATTTTTCTTATACAACTGCCCATAATAGTCGGTGCTGCCGTAATATGTGTACTCACCGGTATTTGGATCAACCTCTATCTGGTTATACGGCTGTCCTGATTCGGCTCTTCTTTTAAATTCATCCAGGTATGCCTGAGAGAATTTCTGTGTCTTATTTACATTTTGAGGAAACGCTCCATCCCCGTTAACAAAAGCCTCTGAAAACATTTTTGCCCATAAGTAGCCATTGGTTACAAAGTCGGGCCTGGTTACCGGGGATTTTATTGCATAGTTGCTCGAATAAGTGACACTGGTGCGCCCTTTCAATCCTTTCTTTGTAGTAATCAACACCACGCCAAACGCTCCCCTTGCTCCGTAAATCGCTGCAGATGCTGCGTCTTTCAAAATAGAAACCGTTTCAATATCATTGGGATTTAACAAACTTGGATCGCCTTCGAAGCCATCTATTAAAATGAGCGCGCTGCCTCCCTGGCCAATTGAAGTGGTTCCCCTTATATTATAACTTGGCGATTGAGTTGGCTTTCCATCCAACATTTTTAGATTCAAATTTGGTAGCAGGCCCTGCAGACCCTGGGTAAGGTTAGTCAGTGGCCGGTTTTCCAAATTTTTTGAGCTAATCTGATCAACCGCACCTGTTGCATTTGCTCTTTTTTGTGTGCCATAACCTACTACAATCACCTCCTCCAAAGCAGTTTTTGCTGCGGGAACCAGCGATATCGTTACCGCAGTATTTTCTCCGGCTTTTACGTTGTAGTTCCGAATCACTTGCTCCTGATATCCCACATGCGATGCTGAGAAACGGTAATTGGTACCAGCAGTAAGTTGGCTAAAACTAAAAATGCCCTTATCGTTGGTGATGGTACTTTTTTGCGAAGCACTATTTGATTCATTGGTTGCAGTAATAGTAACATTGGGTAGCACCACGCCCGTTTCATCGCGCACAATGCCGGTAACGGTTGTACCTGCTTGAGGCAGGGCTTTTAAGGAAAGGCATAATAAGAGCAGTAAGATGAAACCTGGAAAGCAAGTTTGCTTCAGTTTAGTTTTCATGGACAAGCAATTAAGTTAGTGATGGTTTTACGATGTCTGGCATGACGACAAATTTATGTCGTCTAAAAATCTTAACTATAAAATAATGTAGAATAAAGCTATCCTAATTTTAAGAAATCTGAAACATTTAGTTACTGGTATTTTTCGAATATTTTTTTCTGAAATTTTGAAAGTCTGTCACGTAAGCTGAACTTGTAATGACCATTTTTGCCAAAAATTAAAAGTGAATTGTACATGTAACCTGTGCTTGTTGGCCATCCTGCCACCGGCATTCTTGCTCAGGCTGGAGGTAATGGATAGTAGGTGTACGAGCACGATGGGAACAGCGCAATTAGTAGTTATTCTTTTGGCCCAATAAAACATGATTGGGTATTAATAAAGGTCAACTGAATAAAAGGCAAACCCATCAAATGGAATGATGCAGTTCTTTCGCATTAAAAATTAGCTTTGCCAAAACTCGTTGGTCAGGGTACTGTCTACCATTCAAAAATTACCCTGATAATTATTTTTAAATCATACTTTACAGTTGCATTAAACGAGATTAAAGTATAAAAGATTAGTGAGCAGGTTATGCGAAAAATTACTGGTAGTGATATCGAATATGAGCAGTTGTATAAAAGCTACTTTAAGAAGTTCTTCAATTATGGCAAAAAGTTTACAAAGGACGCGTGCTTGGTAGAAGACTCAATACAGGAAGTTTTTTTAGACGCGTGGCATAAGAGAATAAAAGCGGTCGAAATACAATCGCCTAATAGCTATTACTTTTCTTCCTTCCGGTACATTCTTTTTAAAAAGATAAAACAAGCTATAAATACAATCGAACTTGATCAGCAGGATGACGAACCCGAATTTTCAGTGGAGCAAAAAATGATTGCCGGGGAAATATCAAGTGAACAACTAATGAAGATTCAGGAAGGTTTAAAAAAGCTGACTTCAAGGCAAAGAGAAGCAATTTTCCTGCGTTTTTATGAAGGGCTTTCTTTTGAAGAGGTTGCCGCCGTTCTCAATATTTCTGTAAAAGCTACCTATAAAATCATGGCAAGAAGCCTTGAAAACCTCAGGGAAAATATGAGTCTGACACTTGCGCACCTTATTTTACTCATGACACTTCCAGCACTCTATTAATTTATTTTTAAAAAAAAGTCTGATCCTGGTGGGGTAAAAAACGTGATTCGTCACACATACTTATATTAATGCTCCTCCTTTGCAAAATAATTATATTGATTTCACTGAGAACGATTTTATAAATGATCCTTTTTTCCAGGACTGGATTATTAATTCTAGTGAAGAAATTGACGGTTTCTGGAACCGGTTTATCACATTACATCCGGCAAAAAAAGGAACTATTGAAGCTGCAAAGAGATTTTTGAAGGGTGTAAGTTTCGAAGAAGAAGCACCGGCGGACAGCTATATACACCAGCGTTATTTACAGCATTTAAGCCAGGTTCACGAAAAGAAACAAGCCAGCACATTCCGGGTTGGTGTAAGAAGCATTAGAAAATTTACGGCAGTAGCAGCAGTCTTGGCTATAGTTATTATCGGTGCTTATATTATTTTCAACACTACAAACGTACGGACCGAAAAGGTAATGGTTGCCACGAAGTTTGGAGAAATAAAAAAGGTGCAGTTACCCGACGGTTCTAACATTCTATTGAATGCGAACTCCACTGTTATTTTTAACAACAACTGGAGCGTAAACATACCGAGGGAAGTATGGCTTAAAGGAGAGGCATTTATAGAAGTAAAACATTTAAATAACAATCAAACTGGTATAAAGCCTTTCGAAAGGTTTTTAGTTCATGGCGAAGGTTTTACAATAGAGGTCTTAGGAACGTCATTTGACATCAGGCAGCGCAGGGGTAAAATGGAAGTAGTGTTGGAGACCGGGAAAATAAAAATGACTTTAAAGGATAGCTCACCGCCGATAACAATGTTACCGGGCGATATTGTTTCTTACAGGCCCGCAACAAAGTCATTAATAAAAAGCACGACAGTGCCTCAAGATTACTCTGCGTGGAAAGAGCGCAAATTGCTTTTAAATAATCCCACTTTACAAGAAATTACCAACTACCTCGAAGATAATTACGGTAAGAAGATCGTAATTGAAGACAAAACAATCCGGAGCAAAAAGATAGAGGGTATTATAGAACTGACTAACCTAAACGACGCTTTATTCATTATTTCAACTGTCTTGAATACCAGGATAGAAAGAAAAAATAATGAAATATTAATTAAATCAAGATAGCCGGTCTCACTTCTTTAAACATATAATTGTAAACTCTTAAAACGTTAAATGATGATTGCTTCTCATTTGAAAGGTGTCACAATCTTTCTCACTATGTTGTTGTGCTGCAACAATATTTTTTCGCAGACTCATACAGTTCCACTGCGCGATGCACTAAAACAGGTTACAAAAGTATATGGAACTCAATTTGTGTTTGACCCGGAACTAATAGACGCGAAAAAGTCTTCGGTCACAATTATCAACAACAATAGAGGATTGGAAGATGTCTTAAAAGATATATTGTATCCACACGAGCTCGTTTTCCTGTATATCAAGCCAAACTATTATTCGATTGTTTCCAAAGCGAGGGTGAGTGTTGCTGCCACTGCAGGTTACTCAAATTCTGATCAAAATAACTCCGGCGACAATTCCATTAATGCAGTTTCAACCAGTTCGGGAACTACTAAGACGGCATATCTAAAACCAGTACCGAATATTTCAGGAAGAGTAGTTGATGAAAAAAACATTCCCCTGCAAAGTGTAACGATTACCGTTGTCAGACAAAGTAACTCGCAGCAGTCAGGTACAATGACCGACGCCAACGGAGAATACCGTTTAACTGCGCCTAATGATGCAAAGGCATTGGTTTTTTCCTATACCGGGATGGAGAGCGTGACCGAACAAATCGGCGGTAGAAGTACTATAAATGTACAACTGTCCACCTCCACTAAATCACTAGACCAAGTCGTTGTTGTTGGATATGGAACCCAAAGAAGATCTGATTTAACCGGAGCTGTAGGAAGTGTAAAAGCGAGTCAACTTGCTGAACGTCCTTCGGTAAATGTTGAACAAGCGCTGGCTGGCAGAATTGCGGGGGTGAATGTGTCAACAAACTCAGGAAGACCCGGCGGCAGAACGGCTATTGCCATCAGGGGATATAGCTCTATTAATGCCGCAAATGACCCCCTTTATGTTGTCGATGGCATCATGTGGACCAGTGGAATTAGCACGTTAAACCCTAACGATATTGAAACCATTGATGTGTTGAAAGATGCTTCTTCAACTGCTATTTATGGTACAAGAGGTACAAATGGAGTTATTATTATCACTACCAAAAAAGGAAAGAAAGGTACCAAACAGATCAATTACGACACGTATCTCAGCATGGGATGGCTTCCGGCAGACCGAAAGTACGATGTGATGAATTCGAAGCAATTTATGTTTATCGAGGAAGAACAGTATAAGAATGCTCCTAAGTTTGATCCCACTGGTTTTGCAGCCGGTAAATATCCTGACCCCATAGCAAAGCGAAAAAAATATCTGGTTGGCAATACACTCGGAAACCGCGAGCTGTTCACCTTAGATGCTAGCGGAGTACCACAACCAATTTATGATGTGGACTGGCAGGATATGACAACCCGGAAAGCAATCAGTCAGAACCACAATATTTCGTTTACAGGCGGCGATGCTAAAACCAATTATGGCTTATTCATGGGTTATGCCGACGAACAGGGAATTATAAAAGAAAGCTACGAGAAGAGATATAATGTACGACTTGTTATTGACCAGCAGATGAAAGACTGGCTAAAAGTTGGCGCCAACTTGAGCTATGCCAATAACACAGAAAGAAGAGTTGATGAAAATGTGGGATCAAATAATACTTTAAGGCAGTTGGTGGAGATGGTGACTTTTATTCCATATCAATACGCTGATGGCGCCTACGGTTATCGAAGCGACTATGAGGGCCTCGAAAAAGGAGACAATCCGTTAGCCCAGATCTACGAAAACAACCTGCTGTACAAGTCGAATGTTTTCAGCGGAAATACTTATGCAAATTTTAAAATTTTGAATGGCCTCGAATTTACCTCTACATTGGGTGTAAACATTGTCAATAATAACAATCCATATTTTAAAAGTACCAAGTCTGATTTGCAAGGTGGGTTGGGCAAAAACTATTCAAGAATTACTGCTAGCCAGGCAAATTTCTGGCAATGGTCTAACAGAATTAATTATACCAAAAAGATTGGTAATGACCATGCCATTAACTTACTCCTTGGAACGGAAGTACAAAAAAGCAATAGTTTAAGTTGGACGGCAGTAACAAGTGTTATGCCCGACGATTATTATTCTTATAACAACCTGGGTGCAGGAGCAACCCCTTTGGCCCCAAGCTCCTCAACCAATGCCTACCAAATGCAATCTTACTTCGGCAGGGTCAATTATAGTTTTAAAGACAAATACCTGCTAACTGCCACAGGTCGTGCAGATGGCTCTTCAAGGTTTGGTGCAAACAACAAATTTGCTTTTTTCCCTTCTGCAGCACTGGCATGGAAAATCTCTAATGAAGATTTTTTAATGCACAACCCGGTAATTTCTAACATGAAATTGCGGGCTAGTTACGGC
>JALYZZ010000345.1 GCA_030948675.1 Bacteroidota bacterium
TAAAAAGAATGTATAGAATTGCAGAGGATATTATTTCTTATGCCATGAGCAACAAAATCGAAGATGTCGGCAATTTTGTTAAGAAAATTTTTCATCCAAATTTCGATCCACATAGTCTCAGAAGTAAAGAAGCAGCAAAAATTGTGGAGAGCTTTAAGCAAAAAGACATAAATAAAGACCTCTTCTTTCAGATAGACGAATATGTAGAGTCTAAAAGACGAAAGGTTTGCAAAGGCATGCTTGGCGTCTATGGGCAATTGAAAGGTCGACTAAAAGCGTTTGAAATATTTAGGAAGGGTCCTATCACTTTTGATTGTATTGATTATAATTTCTATGATGATTTTATTGAATTTCTGACATTTCATTATGAGCATAAAAGGAGACAAGAGGTGCATTATGGTTTAAAGGTTAACACTATAGGTCAAACAATTAAGCAATTCAGAATATTTATTAAGGACAGGGTTCGAAGAAAAATAATTGCGCCAATTGATTTAACAGATTTTAAGATATCAGAAGAAGAAGTTGATGCTATTTACCTTTCACATGATGAGATAGCAAAAATCTACAGAGCTGATTTATCTTCTTATCCTCATCTGATTGAGTACCGTGATTTGTTTGTGTTAGCGTGCTTGACAGGTTTGAGGTTTTCTGATTTCTCAATACTTCAGCCTGACGATTTGCGAAATGACCTTTTGCATAAAAAGCAGGAGAAATCCGAGCACTGGGTTGTAATCCCTTTAAGGAAAGAAGCAAAGATTATTTTTTCGAACCAGTTTAAAGAGCAGATTCCCAAACTAACTAATCCAGAATTTAACAGGCACATAAAAACAATTGGAAAACTTGCTGGCATAAAGGAACGAATTAGGTTTTCCTATAAAAAAGGCAATAAAAACATTGAAGTTGTTAAACCAAAGTATGAGTGGATTACATCTCATACTGCGAGAAGATCGTTTTGCACGAACGAATTCTTAGCAGGAACGCCAGTTAAGCTTATTATGAAGATCAGCGGTCATAAGAAAGAAACTCATTTTTATAAGTATATAAGGATTACGCCAGAGGAAGCTGCGCAAAAGATAAAAGAATTATGGGAAGAAAGAGGCGGCATGGAAATGTTCAGACCTGAATTAAAGGCAGTATAAATAACAATCCGGACAGAGGTTTTTTTTAAATAATTAATTAAGAAAAAATGTCAACAATATTATCTAAGGATAAGGTCTATAAGGAATGGTTAGAAGCGCTAAAAAAGAAAATACAATCGTCTCAAATAAAGGCAGCCATAAAAGTAAATACTGAATTATTGAATTTGTATTGGCAGTTAGGAGAAGAAATAATAGCAAAACAAAAGGAAAGTAATTGGGGCGATGCGATCATAGACCAACTGTCAAAAGATTTAACTATAGCATTTCCTGGAATGAAAGGATTTTCGAAAAGAAACCTTTTCTATGTGCGTCAATGGTATTTGTTTTATGCAGAAGGTTTTAAGAAACTGCCACAACTTGTGGCACAATTAGATCCAGGAAATCTCCCTAACTCTAACTCCGAATTTGTGCCACAGCTTGTGGCACAAATTCCGTGGGGACATAATCGAGAAATTATTTCTAAGTGTTCAGGGGTTGAAGAGGCTATTTATTATGTACAACAAACAATCAAAAACAATTGGTCAAGAGCTGTATTGGTTGCACAAATAGAAACGAAACTATACCAGAGACAAGGAAAGGCTATACATAATTTTGAAGTTACACTCCCTCAGCCAATGGCAGACTTAGCGAGGGAAACATTTAAAAATCCTTACGTCCTCGATTTCTTAACCATTGGAAAAGAAGCGCAGGAAAGAGATTTGGAACAAGCACTTACTGCACAAATTCAAAAGTTTTTACTTGAACTGGGGCAAGGCTTTGCTTATATGGGCAAACAATATCCTATCCATGTAGGAGACTCAGACTTCTTTCTTGATTTGTTATTTTATCACACACGTTTACGATCTTATATTATTGTTGAACTAAAAGTTACAGACTTCCAGCCGGAATTTGCTGGCAAGCTTAATTTTTATTTGAATGTGATTGATGATCAGTTAAGGCACCCATCGGACCAGCCAAGCATAGGAATATTGTTATGTAAAACTCCAAATAAAGTAGTTGTAGAGTACGCATTAAAGAATGTAAACAGTCCTTTAGGAGTTGCTGAATACCAACTGACGGAAGCAATACCGGAAAATTTAAAAGGAGAATTACCTTCTATAGAAGATCTAGAAAGAGAGCTAAAGGATGAATAAACTTGACTAAAATCAACAAATTTTTTTTAATTGTCATATCTGTTCCGCCATAGTTTTAAAAACATCTATCTTTAAAAAAAGAGAAAGTGATGAAAGATTTAATGCAAAAAATAGTTTCTTTTATAACCTTTGATTTCGCTTTAGACAGAAATTGTCTTACTCAACAATTTAATGCAACTCACGCTTTATACCAAAACAATATTCCTCATTGGAGTACAAAATCGACGCGGCAAAAAGTAATAGGCCGGTATTGGTTTGAACTCGTACTTACTCACTTTGGTTTTCTTTTTGGGCTTCCTGCTTTGCTGTTTCTGATGACTTCAACCCATTTGGGAACTGCTCCTCTTGCAATAATTTTCCTGCCAGCGTTAATTACTTTTTCCACCTTAGTGCTGTTTGTTTATTGGCCACGCTTCTATAATTCTTTTCTTCCTCAACTTGAAACAATCAAGGAAATTCATGAAAGCAAGCAACTTGAACAATTAGAAAAATGTAAAAGAGCGCAGCTTTCAAATCCTGCTCTTGTACTTGTTTATTATGTTTTTGATAAACTAAGCGGTAATAATTCACTTCAGTGTAACGATCATTATGCTGAGTTACTAATGAAGCTATATGGAGTCGACCAGGGAAGCATTAAAAAGAATTTAGAGTTGTTCCTCGGCAAGAAAAAGAATTTGACAGAAAGAAAATATACCGAAATCAGTAACAGGTTTGAGG
>JALYZZ010000355.1 GCA_030948675.1 Bacteroidota bacterium
ACACCTGGCCCAAAGTCATTATTCACAGCAGCAAAGCGAGTTACCTTTTGTATTCTAAAGTTGTCGTCGTAGCTAACCAATACTTTGCCTGAGGTGCTTTTTGCCTTTTTTGTTGTTATCACAATGGCGCCTCCGCTTGCCTGGCTACCATACAGAGCAGTTGCTTCAGGACCCTTTAAAACGGTTACAGATTCTATATCATTGGGGTTTAGGTCAGCAATACGGTTGGTATAATCGTTGTTTCTATTTGGCAAATCTGATGCAAGGCCAATACCAGTTCCACCCTGCGAATTTTCGTTCATTGTCTGGTTATCGAGAATTATACCATCCACTACAAAAAGCGGCTGATTGTTGCCAGACATTGTATTGAATCCCCTTAAGACAATAGATGAAGAGGCGCCTGCAACACCGCTTGTTGGCGTAACAGTAAGACCCGCAACACGGCCCTGCAGACTGTTGAGAAAGTTTTCACGCTGGGTCTCCTGTATGACTTTGCCAGACACTGTTTGAACGGAGTAACCAAGCTCTCGTGGATTTCGCTTTATGTCCATTGCTGTTACCACGACTTCTTCTAACTGGCTGTTGCCGGCTCTTAAAGATACCCGTATGTTGTTTGAAGCACTAACGACCACCCGGCTAGAAGCGTAGCCAATGTAGGTGAAATTCAAAATTTCGCCAGTGCTTGCTTGTATGGAAAAAGCCCCGGCGGTATTGGTGACAGTGCTTTTATTTGTTTTGGCATTACTAACGGTCACGCCTTCCAGAGGCTCACCTGTACCTGCTACAACCGTTCCTGAGATAGCTCGTTGTTGTGCAATCAGTGGAAGTGCGGTCAATAGCATGCACGCTACTGAAAAGAATAGAAAAAATTTTCTCATGTGCTTATTTGTTTGATAGAGGAATTATAGCAAGCCGTTGAAAAAAGGACAACCCAAAAGATAATTGTGCTGCAACCGGAGTAATCATAAAACCAGTACGATAAAGTGAAGATGCCTTATCTAGTCTTTACATACTGCCGTACATGGGATCAATTTGGTTAAGATATCTGCAGGAGTAGTTCCGGCAAACACAGCATTAATAAAGATTCGGGTCATTTTCACATAAAGCGTAAGGCGAAAATAAGTAAATCGGGTATAGGTAGTTAATGTTCGTTAAAAAACTTACATGATTTTTTTAGAGGGTTTTTCAGTAAAATAACCGGTACCAAAAACAGTCTGTTGTTTAATTATTTCTCTTCAAGCTTCTGTGCGATTATTTGATGTATCGGTTGTAAACTGGCCAGGTAGATTTTGCTTGCAAGCACAAAAAAAGCTGCCTTGGCTCGGCAGCTTTTTAAAATATATAAGCTTAGTTTTAATCTCTATCCTTGTGACCTTTTCCTTTACCGCGATCATCATGGTCGTCATCGTGGTCTTTCCATTTTTTTTGCTGACCTGGTGCGTAATCTCTGCCACTGCCGCCATATATTTTCTTAGCCTGACCTGGTGGCAACCACGCTCCATTGTTTCTTCTATCATCAATTCTTCTGTTACCGTCGCGTCTGGTTCCATTCGGGTATCTTCTTGAACCATCCGGATAAACAACGGTACCATCGGGTAGTGTTATCGCTCCACCATTATTTGTTGGGTAATTATTGTTTCCATTGTTACCTCCTTTGTATATGACCGTACCGTTTGGTAGTCTTCGTGTACCGTCGCTATATACAACTGTTCCATCGGGCAATTTCCTAGCCTGGCTATTTCCGTCGACAGACAGTAGCAGACCCAATGCAATCACACACGTCGCAAACCATCTCTTAGCGTTATTATTTTTCATGGCGTCAAAATTTTCAAACTAAATACAATTACCTCGCCACTTTTATACATATTATTTCTGTTAACAACCGGTCGTTGTACAAACCCTGGGGCGTGCTTTTCCTAATCGTCGTTATTTTTTTATTGCTGCGTTTTTTTCAATTAATAAAACGCTGTTTTATTCTGGTTTCAAAATTGCAAAGAGGTGTTTAAAATTATTTATTTATGAAAAAGATGTTTTTGTTACTCTTGCTGTCCTCATTATTTTATGCAGGAAACGCGCAAAGAGAACGGGTAAGCAGATCGCGAAACGGTTCGGGAAGGGCAGCGACAACAGAATCTGTAACTACTTCGCATTTTGGCATTGGGCTCGATGCCGGTATTCCGGTAGGTGAAAATGGAAAACCTTATTCACTTGCCATTGGAGGCGATCTGCAATATGAGGTATTGCCTGCCCCGGATTTAGGAATCACTTTTAGCGGCGGTTATTTAAACTTTCCTTTTAAAACCGCTTACCAGTCAGCTTATGGTCCTAAGTCGATTGGTTTTGTACCCCTTTTAGCTGGCATAAAATATTACTTTTCTCCTAATGCATTTTTCCGCGCACAATTAGGTGCCGCGATAGGGGTAACTAAAGATGTTTTTGGAAACACGCCTGGAACCAGCTTTGCTTACACACCCGGTATCGGCGTAAAACTCTCTCCAAATTTTGATGTTGAGTTAAAATACCTGGGCATATCAAACAAAGGAGGAACTTTGGGAAATGCAGGTCTTCGTTTAGGATACAATTTTTAGTGATTACTGCATTAGCGATAACCAGTTAAACTCGTTGTTCAATACTTGCGAATGAGCTTTGTGCTTTGTCGAAAAAGTATTGAACATTTTTTTTAGTAGCTTTTGCAATTTTAGAAGAAGGTCGGCTTTCCTTTACTGTACCTTAATCTTCAATTATTTCCTGTACCCTTCCAATCTGCCCATCTTCCAGACGTACTTTTATTCCCCTGTGGTGCCTCGGTGCATTTGTCAATATATCTTTTACAATTCCTTCGGTTAATAGCCCGCTGCGCTGGTCTTTTTTTAGCACTACTTTTACCCTCATTCCAGGCGCTATGTCTGCCCTGTTGGATCCGTTCATTGTTTCAGATTTGTGCGCAAAATAAGTTTTTGTTTGTCTTGCTGATCCGCAGAAGGCAAAAGCATTAGTTATTTGGTGATAAGATATATGGTCCTTATACAACTTCCTGCAACCATAAGTTCCTTTTATTTGTAATAACTACCACATAAGATTTCGAATGAAAAATATAGTGGTAGTTGGCGGAACAAAAGGCATTGGAAGGGGAATTGTGGAGCGGTTAACTGGAAGCAACGTTTTTGTGATAGCACGATCAGATGGCGAACTAAATGGCGTTGCTACTATTCACTTCATTAAAGCTGATGCAACTAAAGACGTCCTAAATGCGGCACTGCTGCCGGAAGTGATAGATGGTATTGTTTATTGTCCGGGAAGCATTAACCTGAAACCTTTTCACCGACTAACCAGTGAAGATTTCATAAATGACTGGCACACGAATTTTATGGGTGCTGTTAAGGTAATTCAACAATTGTTACCAGCTCTAAAAAAATCAGAAAGCGCATCCGTTGTATTGTTTAGCACTGTGGCGGTGGCAACAGGCATGCCTTTTCATGCAAGCATTGCGTCGGCGAAAGGTGCAGTAGAAGGGTTAACAAAGTCTCTTGCTGCAGAACTTGCCCCCAGAATACGTGTCAATTGTATTGCGCCTTCTTTAACTGACACCTCATTGGCAGAAAAACTGGTGAATACAGCAGAGAAAATTGAAGCAGGCGGCAAACGTCATCCTTTACAAAGGATCGGGCAAGCGGGCGATATTGCAGAAATGGCCTGCTTTCTTCTATCGGAAAAGTCTGCGTGGATCACAGGTCAGATTATGCACGTAGATGGCGGTATGTCAGCATTGAAGGTATAGAGTATCATCGCGCGCGCTGCTATACTTTGTCTCATCTTTTATATTTTTCTTCTACGTTAACGAGACTCGTTATACTTGTAACCAATCATTCTTATCGTTAAACTCCGTACAAAAAAATCGGCTATGCGGAAGCACTTTGTCCATCCTTAACTCCAAACGAGCACAATCATTGCAAGGTTCAAAACAATAACTGCAGCTGCTGATACGCGAGCGAAAACTATATAAACATCTGCCAAAGAAAGTGTGCTTCTAAAACTACTTTACCTCCTTCGTGCCGGTGAAAGTACCTTCGGCAGCATCACCAATAGTTAGCTTTCCCTTCATTGTGTTACCCTCAACCATGCCTGTATACACAACTAGATATTCTCCTGCTTTAAATTCAAGCCGGATGGCTTTTTCTTTCAAAGTACCCGTTACTGCGGCTTCTCCAAGCTGCCCGTTATAGGTGCCGGCAATTGTTTCAGCGCTTTGTTTTAACACAAATACGGGTGTGCCGCTACCGGCGCTTGTTTCCACTTTCATGTTCCATTTCCCTGACACTTCAAGAGCTTGCGCCAAGACCGAAAAGCTCGAAAGCAACATCAGGAAAAGTGTAGAGAATGATAATATAGCAATGGCCTTTTTCATATTAACTGGTATTTAGACAGGGTAATTTAAACAAAATATTTCAAAAAAGTTAGCAGTGTTTTCTGCTATCGGTTACATCCGCAAACGCTCTCTACTTAGCCTGCTACTCTGCCAGCAAACGATTAACAGTATCAATCAGTCTTTTTTTAGAAAGATCATAATATTGACCGCTACCTGGCCCATAAAAATTTGTATGTATATCCCTTACCGTACCCGTTTTGTCAATAAATATAGTCGTAGGAAACGACTTGATAGCGGTAAGTTGTGGCAGCGTTTTTTCGCTTTTCTTATCATCGCTGGAGGTAGCGCCGGTAATAAGTATTGGGTATTGCACATCAAACAACTTCTTAAACCTTTCAATACTTTTTTTAGAGCGTTCTTCATCGGTGGTGTATTCATAAGCAAGTGCAATGATCTCAACGCCTTTTGCTTTATTCTCCTTGTAATAGGTGGATAGAAACCGCGTTTCATCGAGGCAGTTGGCGCACCAGCTTCCCATGATCTGCACGATCACCACTTTGTTTTTATACTTCTCGTCTTTTATTGAAACAGGGTTCCCTTCGAGGTCGTTGAAAGTAAAATCAAGATGGCTGTAACCCTCGCGCAACTTTGTAGGATCGCTAATTTCAGGTACATCGGCTGTGGAGTCCTTTGTGGCGATCCAGTTTTCTTTCCCGTCGTAGCCGTTATAAAAAATACCACTCAGTGTATTTTTCTTAACATCTATTTTAGCCTCAAACAATCGGGCATTGTCGCCATCAAAGCTTGAAAGCAATAAAGAGTCACCGGTTACAATTCCATCTAAATAGCGGTAATCTGCCGAAGGTGTCAGAAAGGTTCCGGTAAGTTGGTTGCCTTTCTGCTTAAAGATTGCCAACGCTTTTCTAATAGTACCATTTGACCTGGTAATACTGACGTTCCACTTACCCGTAATATTTGATTTTGCAACCCCCAAGATTGCCTTAAATCTTTGCGGGTTATTGGCAATACCAGTAATCGGCCAGTTTTGCACGTTTGCGGCAGTGGCTTTTATAAAGGTGCCGGTAATATTGCCATTCGCTTCCATCTTTACCCGGAAACTTGCTTCAAAAGCAGGCATCGTAAAAAACAAAGAATCGCCGGCAGACTCAACATTAGTAATTTTTATTTTTTCGCCCGCATTCAACACTGCTAATTCCGTCTTTCCTCCAACGCTACTTCTTTCCAGTTGAAAAACAACTTCCTTGTGGTCCTTTCGTTGCAAAGCAACCCGCCAACCTTTTGGTGTTGCCCTTGTTGTCTGGGCAACAGCAGGGCTGTATAAAGAGAGCGTTACGATCAATGTCAAAACGTAGCACACCCTGAGTAGTGATTTAATAATAGTATTCATGCCTCAGCAAGTTAAGTTACTTATTGAAAGGAAGCTTGCGCTGTAATGAGTACATCCTGCTGCTCTGTCCTTTATTCGATTTAAAGATCGTCATAAGAAGAAGATTCAAAATTAATAATAACAGCTTTTGCACCAATAGCCGATTTGCAGATGGTTCGAACAAAAGAAGCGAACCGTTGTCTTATACTTACTATTAACTTAATAAATGAAGAAGAAAATTTCTCCAATAGAGTTTATCATCCTGGCACTCTCAATCATCATCATCTTTATATCAGAGTACTATTACACAGTATTAAAAGATCATGACCGTGCTATTTTTATCGGACTTTGGCCTCCTACTATGCTGATCCTCTTAATCTACTTAAACTCTAAAAAAAATAGCTAAATGGAAAATTTGGACTTTATTATATTAACCATAATTGTTTCTGCCGTTTTCGCTATTTTTTCCATTTCGTTCCTAAAAAATATAGGCCCCGAAGACGGAATCAAGAATTCAAAATTGAAAACAAATAACCTGACTGCTAAGGATGAATTGGTGTAACTAATTACACCTCCTCACTACAGAATGACTCAGGATGTGTTATAAGTTATCCCCTGTTCTGCCGCAAACGATACTATTACGGCTGTTAAGTACTTCTTCATTGCCTTTGTTGCTTGTTGTATTGGTTCTATAATATCCAGTTTTGTTACTTTACTTACACTTTTGCCTCTTAATGGTTTCTTTGCGAACGCCTATAGGTGCGCAATAAAAGCTGCCCGATGCAACGCAGAGGCTTTTGCAGCTACAAAAAAATAATTCCCGAGGGCTATATCAC
>JALYZZ010000361.1 GCA_030948675.1 Bacteroidota bacterium
GTTATAATGTCTGTAAGGCTTTGCAAAGGGTGTAAGGTAGCGCTCTCAAGGCTTATAACAGGTACCCCGGCATACTTAACAAACTGGTTGATGTACATCTCGCTATAATCCTCTTCGCGGTTTTTCAACGTTGGAAAAGTACGAATGCACAAGATGTCGAAGTAGTGGCCAAGAACAGGCGCCGCATCTTTCACATGTTCTACCGTGTGCCCGCTCATAATGGCACCCTCTTCAAACTCGAGTGCCCAACCTTCTTTATCAACGTTAAAAACAATTGCCTCCATCCCAAGCTGCTGTGCAGCTACCTGTGTACTTAATCGGGTTCGTAAACTTGGGTTTAGAAACAGCAGACCAATACGTTTATTGGTCCCAAGGGCTTTATCTTTGAACGGATTACCCTTATATTCGAGCGCTTTAGCAACCAGCGCATTTATATTGGTAACATCAGAAACGGAGATAAAATTTTTCAACTTTTTTTATTTTTGGGCCGAGCCTTAGTTTATCAATCTACTTCGTTGCGTCGCACACTTGTACTTTCATAGCAATCTCAGCGTCTAAAAACAGCGATGCAGCAATACAACTGAGATTTTTTTATGGCAAGCGTTTGCTTAATCAGAGCATTTAAAACCGCTATGCTGTCGCCAGGCTTTTTGCTGCTTTTTCCTTTCCCGTTAAACTTGCTATTTCATCCTCAAGCGCGTCTAAAAACTCTACGGCCTGATTCTTAGTAAGTGCCAGTGATGGAAGTAATCGTATTACATTTGGCTTTGCCTCACCAGTAAAAACATGACGGTGGTAAAGCAGGTTTTTCTTCAAATCTTTCAATTCTTCCGGCACATCAAACCCTATCATCAATCCCCGTCCTCTTACATTTCTTATTTCAGATATGGCCCTCAACCGTTCTAGTAAGTAGCCTCCGACTTTGTGCGCATTTTCAATTAAATTTTCTTCTTCCACCACCTCCAGAACAGCCAGAGCAGCAGCACAAGCCAGTTGGTTTCCACCGAATGTAGTACCCAGCATACCATGCTTTGGAGCGATATGAGGCGCTATTAAAATACCACCAATCGGAAAACCGTTGCCCATCCCTTTGGCCATTGTATAAATATCGGCATTTACGCATGCATAATCGTGCGCGAAAAATTGGCCGCTACGTCCATATCCGTCCTGCACGCTATCTGCTATATAAACAGCATTATACTGATCACACAGGCTACGAATTTTTTGCAAAAAACTTTGTGTTGCAGCAATTATTCCACCGACTCCCTGAATGGCTTCAATAATGACAGAGGATATTTCGTGACCCTGCTGTGCAAAACATTCTTCTAACGCTGTCTCATCGTTGTAAGGAAGAAAGATAACATGGTCAGTTTGGTTAACCGGAGCAACAATAGCCGGATTATCAGTTACCGAAACAGCCAATGACGTTCTTCCGTGAAACGCCTTGCTAAATGCGATTACTTTTTTCTTTTGATTATGAAACGAAGCTAGTTTTAGTGCGTTTTCGTTTGCTTCGGCCCCGCTATTGCAAAGGAATAATTGGTAGTCTTCTTTGCCACTTAACTTACCCAGCTTCTCCGCCAGTTGTAGCTGTACGGGAATTTTTACCGAGTTAGAATAAAAAGCAATTTTATGCAATTGCTCTTCTATGCGCAATACCCAATGCGGATGTGTATGCCCGATACTGATAACGGCATGTCCGCCATACATATCCAGATATTTATTTCCCTGTTCATCCCACACATAAGCGCCTTTAGCTTTTGTAATGGTGATGTTGTTAAGTGGATAAACGTCAAATAGTTTCATAAAAAAAAGTTGTCGGGTGTAGGGCATAGGGTTTAAGGACTCTATGCCACTTTACTAATTAATTTTCAGGTCTTAAAAATTTTAAAAACGATATAAGCATAGCTCTCACTTCGTTTACCAATTTGTTTGCTGCGTTATATTCGGGAGTAGTAATATAACCTAATTCTGAAGCGGCAAAACAACAATAATCGGTTTCATTAGTTGAACCAAGTGAATTATTAAGAAAATGGGCGAAGTCTTTATCAGGATATCTTCCACATCCTTCTACAATATTTAAGGGAACAGATAATGCAGCTCTCAATAATTGTGAAGTAATTTCATATCTTTCTTCTCTCGGAAATTTTGGTACTATTTGCTTTTTGATAAACATATACATTTCATGTGACTTTTTCCAGACGTCCAACTTTTTATAATCTCTCATATTCTTCTATAATCAACTAAATTTTTTGCCAGACCTTATTTGTGGATAGTTCCTCTCTACACCTTAAACCCTACAGCTTCCACCTTTCCTAAAACCCAATTGCTTTCAGTCTTAACCCCGCATTCTCTTCCAGCCCAAACATTAAATTCATATTTTGTACTGCCTGTCCGCTGGCGCCTTTTAATAAGTTATCGATCATCGTATGAACGACTAGCTTTGTTTCTGCTTTTTCCAGGTGTATCACGCATTTGTTGGTGTTGACAACCTGCTTTAAAAAAATCGGTTCATCACTCACAACGGTAAAAGGATGGCCCTTATAATAATCCTTAAACAAACTTGTCACCTCCTCCAAGTTCAGGTCGCACTTAAGTTGAGAACTGATAAATATGCCCCGGGTAAAATCGCCGCGCCAGGGAACAAAGCTAATGTCAACGTCGTGCTGCGGCTGCAACTTTTGAAGCGACTCGGCTATTTCATTCAGATGTTGATGATTTAGGGTTTTGTAAGCAGAAATATTATTCGCTCTCCAACTAAAATGCGTTGTAGCAGAGAGGCTTTGACCGGCACCGGTTGAGCCAGTTATACCTGTGGTATAAACATCTTTTAATAATCCAGCCTGTGCCAGCGGCAATAGACCCAGTTGAATGGCGGTGGCAAAACAGCCGGGATTAGCAATGTTTTCAGCAGCTCTTATTTCTTCTTTATTCAATTCAGGCAGGCCGTAGATAAATTCTCTTGCATTAAATGATGCATTCTTACTAAGCCGGAAATCCTGGCTGAGGTCAATGATCTTTACCTTTCCAAAGTTGTTTCCTTCATCTAAAAACTTCCTCGCATCGCCATGACCAACACACAAAAACAACACGTCGATGTTATTGGAGAGGTCAGAAGAGAAAGCGAGATCAGTTTCACCCAACAAATCATTATGAACGGAGCTGAGCGGTTTGCCTGCATTGCTTTTACTATTGATGTAGGCAATGTCTACATTGGGATGATTGATAAGTATGCGAATAAGTTCGCCACCAGTATACCCTGCACCGCCAATAATTCCAACCTTAACCCGCACTGCTTGTGTGGCTGACATCGAACCTTCAGTTGGATGGGAGAAGAATAATACATTGTTGAAGTTGTCCCTCATTTATATCTAGTTCTTTCAATTAAAATTATATCGATGTAAACCTTCACCTTTTGTCTGGCATTACACCAGGTTGTGCCTGTCGCCAGCAGTGCTGGGGTGAGAGCAAACTAGAAACATTAGAGGATGATCCTCCTTGTTCATAATTTGGTGCCTTCGGCGTGCTTCGATATGTAGCCCTTCACCGCAATGCACGATCAGTATCACCCCGTCCACTTCAAATACTGCTTTGCCTTCCAGAATATAAAAAAATTGTTGAGACTGGCTGTGGTAATGTAGCACCTCTTCGGTTTTCGCGGGCATTTTTTCCAACTTTACACTCAGATCTTTGTTGTCAACGAAGTTCCACGCTTCGCATCCGTTGCCCCATTTATAATGCTGCAAAGGCATTGACACTGAAACAACAGAAGGTGTAGAGGTTTTACTCATAGAGGCAAAGCTTAAAGCACTTTTAGCATGATAAATACGTTTTGCTGAATGATTTGCTACCGTACAAGTGTGCGACGCAACGAAAGTGACATCAATGTTTTACTGCCGGGTTCACAATTATTCTAACGCTGCTTTGCGCTATCTTTTACCTGATGCCAAATCATTGTCTGGTTGCCGAAAATCTTGCTAAAACCGCGCACATCTTCGCCACTCCAGCCGGTATTAATCTCACCATACTTGCCAAACTTAGCACTCATTAAATCAAACTTAGATTCTATGCCTACCACGTTAAAATGATAAGGCTTTAATTGTACAAACACATCACCCGTCACATTCTTTTGGGTGTTTTGTAAGAACACTTCTATATCGCGCATAACGGGATCGAGAATTTGCCCTTCATGAAGCCAATTGCCGTAGAACATCGCCAACTGATCTTTCCAATTTAGCTGCCATTTTGTGAGCACGTGCTTTTCTAATGCATGGTGCGCTTTAATGATTACCATTGGCGCTGCCGCTTCAAAACCCACCCGCCCTTTAATGCCAATAATAGTATCACCAACATGAATATCACGACCAATTCCATAAGGGCCGGCAACAGATTGAAGGTATTGGATCGCTTTTACGGGGGTCTCGAACCATTCACCATTCACTTCAGTAAGTTCGCCTTCTTCAAAATGAAGCTTAATCTCTTCGGTGCCCGTTTGTGTTACCTGTGTAGGCCATGCGTCTTCCGGCAAAGTGCCGTAGGAGTTAAGGGTTTCCTTACCGCCCACGCTAGTGCCCCATAGACCTTTATTGATTGAGTAGACAGACCTGGCAAAGTTCATATCTACATTTTTGCTTTTTAAAAATTCGATCTCTTCTTCGCGGCTAAGCTTTAGATCGCGAATGGGAGTAATGATTTCAACACCCGGGATCATGATATTAAAGATCATGTCAAACCGTACCTGGTCGTTGCCTGCACCCGTGCTACCATGGGCTACTGCATCGGCTTTTAGCTCCTGCACATAGTCCGAGATATGCAAAGCCTGTATTAACCGTTCGGCACTTACGCTTAATGGATAAGTATTGTTCTTTAATACATTACCAAACACCAGGTATTTTATAATGCTGTTGTAGTAGCTCTCTTCGGCCTCAACAGCCTTATGCGATTTTACACCGAGCGCGTACGCGTGATGCTCAATATGTTTTAATTCGTCTTTGGTAAAGCCTCCGGTATTTACAACAATACTATGCACCTCGTACCCTTTTTCGTCGGTAAAATATTTTACACAAAAAGAGGTATCTAATCCACCGCTAAAGCCAAGAACTACTTTACTTCCGGGCCCAAGAGGCGTATTTTCAAGATTTGACATTGCTAATATTGATCGGGTTTATATCGTTATAAATTGAAGAAATAATGAAGGAGCTTTTTAGAAGAAAAACTTTTGCTTCCTTCTTTCTTTTTTAAAAGCTTCAGCAAGCGGCTTTTTTTTACGTTCATAAAGCGCTCGTACAAGCTGGAGTTCTGTTTAAAATCTGCGGCTGTTTCCTCAGGCTCGTAATGGTCAGCGGGATCATACAACATCGCTGTGCAAAAACAGTTCTTTCTATCTTTACTCATCAGCGTTTCATAATTGACACAAGCTTTGCAACCCGCCCAAAATTGCTCGTCGTCTGTAAGCTCAGAATAAGTAACCGGCTCATATCCTAATTCGCTATTTATTTTCATTACCGCAAGACCAGTTGTAAGCCCAAATATTTTGGCTGTGGGATACTTTTCTCTTGACAAGTCAAAGACCCTTTTCTTTATCTGCTTTGCTA
>JALYZZ010000367.1 GCA_030948675.1 Bacteroidota bacterium
GTTATAAGCAACTACAATAATACTTTTTTGCAAGTTGTGATTTTTGGTGGAGAAGCTCTTAACTTTTCCAAGCTTAAACAGTGGAAGCAGCAATACGATGCTTGTCAATTGATAAATATGTATGGAATTACAGAAACCACCGTACATGTAACATACCAGGAAATAGGGTGGGAGCAAATAATTAGTTCGCAAAACACTATCGGCAAACCAATACCAACATTAAGCACCTTGATATTAGATACAAGTGGTCATTTAGTGCCAGTCGGTATAACAGGAGAGTTGCATGTTGGTGGAGAAGGCCTGGCAAGAGGGTATCTTAATAGACCAGATCTTACAGCACAAAAATTTATAAAAAATCCGTTTGATAGCAGTAAGGGATCAAAACTTTACAAAACAGGAGATTTAGGAAGATATTTGCCCAATGGCACAATAGAATATATAGGAAGGATTGATGATCAGGTAAAGATAAGAGGCTTTAGAATAGAGCTTGGAGAAATAGAAAATGTTCTTTCGCAATCTCAATTAGTAAAACAGGTAGTAGTTGTAGCGACTGGTGAAACAGAAAATAACAAACAATTGGTTTGCTATATTGTACCAAATGGAAAATACAATAAGGATGCAATATTAAATTTCTTAAAAAATAAAGTTCCTAGCTACATGGTTCCTTCCATTTGGATTGTTTTGGACAAGTTGCCGTTAAACAAAAATGGAAAAGTAGATAGAAACTCGTTACCAAATGTGGAATCAAATATGTTGGTAGCGAAAGAACATGTTGAGCCGAACACTATAATACAAAAAGACTTATGTAACATCTGGCAAAATGTTTTACAAATTGGCAGGGTAGGCATTTTTGACAACTTTTTTGAATTAGGGGGAAGCTCTTTAAGCGCGATGCGTGTTGTAGGTCAGGTAAAGCGATTAGGGTATAAAATAGAATTTATGGATCTATTTGCTAACCAAACAATTAAAGATTTATCAGAGGTTTTAGAAGCGCGATCAGGCGAAGAAGATGAAAAAGGTGTGGCAAATACAGATGAGAATTATCGCATTTTAAAGGATAAAGGGTATAAATTTTTAATTCCAATAAAAGTTGGCAGTGGTAAGCTGCCACTATATATTGTTTCCGGGGGGGGAGGAACGGCTTATAAGTTTAAAAAAATGGCTGATTTTTTAGAGGAAAAACAATCTGTGTATGGTATTCAGCAGCCAACAAATCAAAAGGATTTGCGGGAATTTCCGGTTACAGTGGAAAATATTGCAGCTGTTTATATCGCGGAAATATTGCATCAAAACCCTGATGGCCCTTATGCTATCTCTGGACACTGCGCAGGCGGTATTATTGCTTATGAGATGGTTAAGCAGTTAGAATCAATGGGTAAAAAGGTGGTTTTTCTTGCAATGTTTGATACAATTGCCCCAGTAAATCCGGAGGTTAATTTGAGAGAAGGAAAAAGTTTAAGCAACCTGCCATCGATATTGAAAAGATCATTGTTAAAAGCATATTTAAAAGTAGATTTTGAAACGTTTTTATTTAGAAAACATACCAGGCAAGCTCTTGAATATAAAATAAACAGTTTGAAATATTTAATGAAGAAGCCTGTTCCATTAGATAGCGAGGAGGAAGATATTTACCAGTTTTATAAAAGGCTCGAGGATGGTTTTAGAATTGCTCAAAAAAAATATAGAGCAATTCCTTATAACGGCAATATTTTAATTTACTACGCCAAATATCACTACCGCTTTCTCGATATTAGTAAAAACGTGAGATATCGAAAATTTTATTTAAACGACAGTATTAAAAACAGTTGGAACCAATATGCAAAATCAACTGAAATTTATGAAGTTGAAGGAGAGCATTCCTCAATGTTTGATCCGGAAGTAGGCGGAAAAGAACTAGCCAGATTATTGCAAGAGCATCTAAACAGGAGTAATGTTAGTGTTTAAGTATGTTCTTTTTTTTTAACCAGTCATAATTTTTCAGTTAAAGAGCATATCGGTTAGCGGTATCGTGGCTTAGAAATAAGAGAATTTATCCTACATATTAATTAATTTTTGCAAAGACTTTGCTGCTTCAGCTTGAATTATTCTATGAAATTTGAGACTAAAAAGAGCAATTTTTATTTTTAAAGGAAATGTCTACCCCCAACGAGCAAATCGGGCAACTATCATTGAAAGCACGTTTGGCTGCTTTAACTAATCTTCCCAGGTTTTTTAAGATGGCTTTTCGGGCAGGTCCATCTCTTACTATTGCAAATGTTGTCATTCGTGTTGTTCTTTCTGTTCTACCTCTTTTAATGCTCTATATCGGTAAACTAATTATAGATCACGTTATTTTTCTTTCTCATAATGCCAGCAAAGGTTATCCGCTTACTCACTTGTGGGAACTTGTAACAATTGAATTTGGATTGGTAACATTAATGAGTGTGTTAAACCGCGCGGTTAATTTAATCGACACATTATTAGGAGATCTTTTTACAAATTATTCGTCTGTAAAAATCATGTCTCATGCAGCTACTCTTGATCTTGAGCAGTTTGAAGACTCGATTTTTTATGACAAATTAGAACGGGCCAGATTAAACTCATCGAGTCGAGTTGCGCTGTTATCCCAGGTACTTAGTCAAATGCAGGATTTTATTACCTTGTTTTTTCTAAGTGCTGGTTTAATTCTTTTCAATCCATGGTTTACGCTTATTCTTGTTTTCTCAACTATTCCCTCCTTTATTGGCGAATATTATTTCAATAGTAAGAACTATGAGTTGAGCAGAAGTCAAAGTCATAGAAGACGTGAATTAGAATATATTAATTCAATAGGTGCAAGTAATGAGACTGCAAAAGAGGTGCGTATATTTAATCTTTCAAGTTTTTTTATCAACCGCTACAATAGCATCTTCAAACATTTGTATCGAGATAATAAAAAACTTGGAATAAAGAGATCTATTTGGGGAACTTTTCTTGCGATACTAGGCTCAGTCGGTTATTACATTGCATTTGTCTATATTATAGAAAAGGTTATCAGTGGTGCATTAAGTATTGGAAGTCTTACTTTTTTGCTAGGTTCTATCAGGCAGGTTGGTGCTGTACTGCAAAATGTTAGCAGACGTTTAAGTGCGTTGTCACAGGGCAGTCTTTTCCTTTCCGACTTCTTTAATTTTTTTACCATTGAACCCAAGATATTTCAATCGCCCAATCCGAGACCTTTTCCTAAGCCAATTAAAAGAGGATTTACGTTTGAAAATGTTGGCTTTAAATACAGCAATTCTAATAGGTGGGCTAACCGGCACTTGAACTTTGAATTAAATGTAGGAGAAAAACTAGCTTTGGTAGGAGAAAATGGTGCGGGAAAGACGACTTTAGTCAAGCTGCTTGTTCGTTTATACGATCCTACCGAGGGACGTATTTTGTTAGATGGTTTCGATTTAAGAGAATACGATTTAGTAGAATTAAGAATGCAAATTGGCATTATATTCCAGGATTTTCTTCGGTATCAAATGACCGTATCGGAAAATATTGCTGTGGGAAATATACAAGAGAAAGGTAACAGCCGGCTTATTGAAAGATCCGCTAAGCAAAGCCTTGCAAATTCAATAATTGAGAGATTGCCCTATACATATGATCAAATGCTGGGAAGACACTTTGATCAGGGTGTTGAATTGTCTGGGGGCGAATGGCAGAAAATTGCGTTGGCCAGAGCATACATGAGAAATGCAGAGCTAATGATTTTGGACGAACCTACAGCAGCGCTCGATGCCCGGTCGGAATATGAAGTCTTTCAAAGGTTTGCTGAACTTACAAAAGACAAAACGTCGATGTTGATATCACACCGCTTTTCAACTGTACGAATGGCAAATCGTATTTTGGTACTTGAAAAGGGTGAAATACTTGAAATTGGCAGTCATGAAGAATTACTTGAAAAAAAGGGCAAGTATGCTGAGTTGTTTCAATTGCAAGCTATGGGTTACCGTTAGTTTTTTATGCTCGTTTTAATTGTTTTTTTTAATCATTTTCTGGCGCTTTATGTATGGTTACTGTTTGGTTTACCCTGGTATTTATTATTGCCAATCTCATGAATAATTTCTTGCATTCTTGCAATTCCAATACATAAATTGCTTAGCTCTTATCTTACGTGTTCAATTAGTAAGATTTTTTTCTGCCACAATATTTTTATAATATTATCACGCAGTCAATAAAAATCTTAAAGTTCCTTCAACAGATATTGTTAGGATCTTTTATCTTGAATTAATATTATTCGTACGCTAACTTCGTGGCGTTATAATCTTTATCTACTGACTTTCTTGGAACTTATGAATATCACGCTCTTTTGTCTACCATATGCAGGCGGTTCTAAATATTCTATGTATTTTTTAAAGAAAAATCTTCCTGTCAATATTTCTTGTTACTTTCTTGAATACAAGGGTAGGGGAGCAAGAGTTAAAGAAGATTTTGCCTTTGATATTTGGGAAGTAGTTGAGGATTTGTATTTTAAGATTGAGCGACTTTTGCAGCAACCCTATGCGCTCTATGGACATAGCATGGGGGCGAAAGTTGCGTATCTGTTAGCAAAGCGTATTCAGCAAGAAAATAGGCCGCTCCCTGTTCATCTTTTTATTTCCGGCACCGATGCTCCCTCCATTCCTAATAAAAAAACTATCCGCTATTTGCTTCCAAAAGAAGAATTCATTACTTCTATCAAAGAAATGGGTGGGTTGCCCGACGAGGTGTTGCAAAATCAGGAGTTGCTTGAATATTTTGAACCTATCCTTCGCGCCGATTTTAAGGCATCTGAGAGCTACGTTCATAAAGTTGCTCTACCCCTCAACATACCCATAACTGTTTTAACAGGTGATCAAGAGGATCTTGAGCAAGACGATGTTCGTGAATGGCAAAATGAAACTACTGTTCCGGTCAAATTTCACAAGTTTGCCGGTAATCATTTTTTTATTTTTCATCATCAGAAAGAAATAGGAGAAATAATTGCGACTGCTTTGGGTTTTAAAACTAAAGCGTGATTAAACTATTTTATATCGAAAATACCGAACCTTTAGCGTTTGACCATACTAAAGCTATGGCTGATTTACTGGGTGAAAAAGAACAATTGAAATATTTGAGTTACCGAAGGTGGCAGGATAGGCAGGCGTATTTGCTTGGTAAGCTTTTAGTGATTAAAGCACTCAACGAACACGGTCTTTCAGCAGCCCTTATTAAAACGTTGCAGTATACCAGTTATAACCGTCCTTTTATTAGTGAAGCAGGTTTTGATTTTAACATTAGTCATTCGGGCTCACTTGTTGTTTGTGCAATATCTGACTATCAGATAGTTGGTATTGACATAGAACTGATTCAAAAAATTGATTTAGATAACTTCTCTTATATATTAAATGAAGCCGATGTTGCAGACATACAATCATCCAATGATAAGTACAGTGCTTTCTTTAAAATCTGGTCCGCTAAGGAGGCTGTTTTAAAAGCTGACGGCTGCGGTCTTACCGATCACTTGCATGAGCTACAATTAGTTCAAGACACCGGCTTATTACTTAAGAAAATTTTTTATATAAGAGAGTTGGATATAGCGAACGGTTACTCTTCATGTATTGCAAGTTCAACTCCTTTACCATATATCAGCATTGAAAAAGTTGTTATTGATTCTTTTGTAAAAATTATTAATAAATAGTTTGTCGGTTATCTAGGGTAAACCATTTATTCTAAAATTCGCAGCATTCATTCCCATCAGTGGTGATTATACTAATAGAGCTACACGTAGTTATACTCTTCTATCTTGGTACTTTCTATTTTGGGGTCTTTCGTATTCAATGTGGATAATTGTAAACACTGGTTCATTTTATAATCTAAAAGGTATTCATTAATCAAAAAGAACTATTTTCCCTTTTTGGGACAAAATCTCGATTCGAGACAATAATTTATTAAGAAGCTCGTTTATAGATTGATAATAATACTTTTGCTGCCTTTTTATCGCAAAAGAGTACCCACAATCCTCGTTTAATATTTTAGTTACTTCTGTGACTGACATGGCGAAGCCGTGAAAAATAAAGCAGTAAATCAATAATGAGCTTTAGAAGTTTTCAATTACTTGTTCCTATTTTTTTTGTTTTCTTTCTTGAGTCTTGTAATACTGATAAAAAATTGCAAAGAGTGGTTTATTTTAATGAGCAGGGCGATACAACGCTTTCTAGCATCGTTCAAACCGTGGAGCCTGTAATACAACCGGGAGACCGGCTAAGTATTGCTATAAGTGCTTCAAATGCGCTTTCTGCTGCCCCTTACAATTTAGCGACCCCGCCAATTGGCGCCCTTCCTGCCGCTACAGGTTATTTGGTAGAAGCTGACGGAACTATTCAATTTCCACAATTAGGAAAACTGCAGGTTGCTGGAATGAAAAGAAAGCAACTGGTTGATTATCTTTCAAAAATTCTTATTAAGTATGTTAACGATCCAATGGTTACAATTGAGCTTCTCAATTTTAAAATAACTGTTTTAGGTGAAGTAGGACACCAGGGTACCTTTGCTATTCCTGATGGTAAAGTTACGTTGCTCGATGCCATTGGGCTGGCAGGAGATTTACCATTTACTGCGCGCAGAGATAACATAACTGTCATTCGCGAAAAAAATGGAAAAAGAAATTTCGGGAAAATAAACATCCTTTCCAAAAATGCTTTCAGTTCTCCTTACTATGTGTTGCAGCAAAACGATGTGGTATATGTAGAGCCTACAAAAGACAAAGTAGCAGCAAGCGATCAATCCTTTATTAGAAATTTTTCTATAGCAACTTCAATTCTTTCTGTATTTACAACAGTGTTGTTGTTAGTTATAAATACAATTAAAAAATAGTTGCAGATGTCCGATACAAATCCGATAGCGCTATTAAAACAAGATGATAAAAAATTTAAGCTTAGTCCGAAGGAGCTTATTTTTAAATACCTGCTTTTTCTGCCATTATTTATCATTTCTATAAGTGTTTCTTTATCTATAGCCTACTTCTATTTAAGGTATCAAATTCCCTACTACAATTCTGGCATTTCATTGTTGATCAAAGACGATAAGGGGTCAAGAGGAAGCGGCAATGCAGATGCACTCGAAGAAATTGTTTTATTTAAGCCTAGAACTAATCTTGCAAACGAAATTGAGATTTTAAAATCAGCGACCTTAATGGAGAAGGTGGTGCGAAATTTAAATTTAAACGTTCAGTATTTGGTAGAATGTAATTTTAAACGAACAGAAAGCTATAATAATCGCATTTTTAATTACGAGAGTATTTCTCAAAAAGATACAAACGCAGGTTTTGGTGTCGTAATACATTTTAAGGACAAGTCTCGATTTGAGGTAGAAGGGCTGAATAAACAAGAATTTGCGCCAGGCCAGATTGTACATGGTCCGCAGGGAGATTTTAAAATCGATTTAATTAATGAAGATGGCATTACTCCTGAGTATAAGTACATTATGCAATGGCAACCCCCATTTCAGGCCGCGGGAGGAATAGCAGGTGGATTAAGCATCAGGCAGCTAAACCCGCAAACAAATATTTTAAGAATCGATTTAACAACGGAAATACCACAAAAAGGAATTGACATATTAAACGGGTTAGTTAAGGCATACAATAACTCGACAGTAGAAAATAAGAACAGGGTAATTGATAATACGGTAAAATTTATAGATGGTCGACTTGTGTTACTAACGGAAGAGTTGGGAAAGGTTGAACAAGGATTGCAGGATTTTAGGCAAAAAAATGAAATTGTCAATATAAAAAGCCAGGGAGAAAATCAGTACGAAGATTTAAAAGGTACCGAGGAAAAGCTTTCAGAGCAGGAATTGCAGTTAAGGTTGATTGAGATGGTAAAAGATTATATTCAGGATAGGTCTAAGAGATATAATCTGGTGCCGTCGTCACTTGGCATAAACGATCCAACTTTGCAAACATTAATTATAGCTTACAACCAAATTCAGGCGGAGCGCGAAGAAAAGTTGAAAACAATGCCTGCTGCAAACCCTGCTATCCAAGCTTTAGAAGGGCAGTTGGAAACCGTAAGAGTTAATATTTTAGAAGACCTTTCAAATATAAAAAGACCGGTAGAGGCATTACGAAGAAATCTCTTAGGTGAATACAATCAAATTAAATCGCAGGTACATTCTGTTCCATCTAAAGAGCGTGAACTGCTGGAAATAGCGAGACAACAGGGAATAAAAGAAAAACTCTATTTATTTCTTCTTCAAAAAAGAGAGGAGTCTGCTATATCCATGGCTTCAAGTACGTCAAATGCTGCATCAATTGATCCTGCCTCATCATCGTGGGTACCCGTTAGTCCCGATAGAAGCGGAACTATGCGTACTGCATTCATTATCGGGCTGCTTATTCCACTTGGCCTTATTTATTTAAAAGATGTTTTAAACGATAAAATTACCAGCAGAACGGATATTCTAAAAGCAACGACAATGCCCATTATTGGCGAAATCGCGCACCATGATATGGCCGATAGGGAATTGGTGATAGGTGCAAAAGATAGAAGTGTTATTGCAGAACAATTCCGTATGGCGCGCACTAACCTTCAATATTTCATTTTAGATAAGACTACCCCCGTCATACTTGTAACCTCATCAATGGCTGGAGAAGGAAAGACTTTTACGTCGATGAATCTGGGTGCCGTTTGGGCAGTTGCAAATAAAAAAACAGTAATACTTGAGCTTGATTTGCGTAAGCCTAAAATTTCTCGGGCTCTAGGATTATTAGATAGAAAAGGAATCAGCAATTATATACTAGGCGGCGTAAAAATGGAAGAACTGCCTGTTAAATTAACTACTACGCCAAATTTGTATATCGTTCCCGCAGGCCCGGTTCCACCAAACCCTTCAGAACTATTGCTCGATGAAAAAATAAGTGAGTTGTTTGACTTTTTAAAGGCAAACTTCGATATCATAATTATAGACTCCGCTCCTGTAGGGCTGGTAAGTGACGCCAAGGTATTAAGCAAATATGCAGACTCAACGGTGTTTGTGGTTCGACAACGATATACGCCTCGAAAAAGGTTGGAAAATATAAATGATGTATATGTGGGTAAGGCATTTCCAAATGTAAACCTGTTAGTAAATGATGTAAAGATGGGAGGGGCAGATTCGTACTACGGTTATGGCTACGGCTACGGTTATGGCTACGGATATAATTATACCATGTCTTACAACTATGGATATTCTGAGAATGAGAAAAAAAATATTTGGCAACGAGTAGTTAGTGTGTTTACTAACAAGCCATAAGCACTGTGTGTAGAATAGCAGGAATCTTCGACCCTACTTCCCCTGATCTTTTAAGTGATATCTCCATCATGCGAGATAGTATGATGCATGGCGGACCTGATGGTGCTGGCGCGTACCTGGACGATCTGTTGCCTCTTGCGTTAGGGCATAGGCGGCTATCGCTATTAGATCTTTCTAATGCCGGACACCAACCGATGGCACACCTTGACGGACAACTTCAGATTGTTTTTAATGGTGAAATCTACAACTTTCCCGATCTCAAAAAAGAGCTTGTTGTTCTTGGTCATAGTTTTACCACCCAATGCGATACGGAGGTTATTTTAAAGGCCTATATCCAATGGGGAAAACAATGTTTTCAACGCTTTAATGGGATGTTTGCCATTGGACTATTTGACAAACGAACAAGCCAATTATTACTGGCACGAGATCATGCAGGAATAAAACCTTTGTATTATAAACTGACCAAAGAAAAATTATTTTTTGCGTCAGAAATAAGAGCCTTCACAGCACTTAATGCCGCCTGGGAGGAAAACGAGAAGTGGAAAATCCACTTCCTTACATTTGGTTATTTGCCAGAACCTGTAAC
>JALYZZ010000387.1 GCA_030948675.1 Bacteroidota bacterium
GGGTGTGGGAAGCAATGGAATTTTTAAACACTCTGGTAGACGACAGCGACCCCGATACTGAGCTTGACCAACTACAACACCTGTTGCAGACAGGTGAAGCTATCCGCGCCGATGGTCACCCTGACTGGTTTGTATTGACTGGCTTTATCCATGACATGGGCAAAGTTTTATGTCTTTTTGGTGAACCGCAATGGGCCGTAGTAGGCGATACCTTCCCCGTAGGTTGCGCTTTTTCTGACAAAATTGTTTTTCCTGAATTTTTTCAGGCTAACCCGGATACAAAGGATTCTCGATTTAATACAAAATACGGTATGTATGAGCCAAATTGCGGTTTGCGCAATGTACACATGTCGTGGGGGCACGATGAGTACCTTTACCACATTGTAAAGAATTATTTACCTGAAGAGGCATTGTACATGATTCGGTATCACTCATTTTATTCTCAGCACCGGGAGCACGCTTACGAGCATTTGATGGATGAACATGATAAGGAAATGTTTAAGTGGGTTGACAAATTTAATCCGTACGACTTGTATTCAAAAAGTCCAACACCACCTGTTGTAGCAGAGTTGAAGCCTTATTATGAAGACTTAATTGCAAAGTATCTTCCCGAAAAAATCAGGTTATAGTCATGCGGCTAGTTAATTAATTCGATTTTTTTTCACATTGTTTAAAAGGCCTTTTTATACCGTTAATGAAAAAATTGATAAGGGGAGTCTTGTTTAGCATTATTGTCTCTACCTGTGCTGTTAACTGCACTTCAGTAAAAAAATATTCTTCTGCAAACGCTCATTCTCACAACGATTATCTAAACAGCCAACCCTTTATTAACGCGTATAATGAAGGGTTTGGTTCTATAGAAGCTGACGTTTTTCCTATTGACGGCGTTCTTCTTGTTGCACATAACAAAAAGGACGTTCAGAAACAGAATACCCTGCAAGCTTTGTATCTCGATCCCCTCGTTGCCGCGCTGAGAGCCGATAACAAGCGAAAACTAAACTTACTGATCGACGTAAAGGAAAACCACGCGGAAGCACTCAATTTGTTGCAAAAAGAGTTGCAACCGCTAATGGAATATTTATCAACTGCAGAAAAAAAGAAAAATATAACCATAAGCATTAGTGGAGAACGTCCTGTTCCGGACGAGTATAGTAAGTACCCTGGTTATATTTCTTTTGACGATGATCTGAAATTGAAACATACACCCGAACAGTGGAAAAGAGTGAGCCTGGTAAGTCTGCAGTTTGATAAGATAACCGATTGGAAAGGTAATGATCCTATTTTGCCGGCGGACTACACTCGATTAAAGCAAATCGTCGACAGCGTGCATACTGCCCGTAAGCCTATTCGTTTTTGGGCTGCCCCTGATACCGAAGAAGCATGGAAACAGCAAATGAAATTACACGTAGACTTTATTGGAACAGATAAAATAAACGAGTTAGCAAGCTTTTTACGAGGCAAAAATAAACGCGCTCTCTAACTCGCATTGATAACTTACCCGTTGTAAAAGTGCCGCTTCACATTTCATTCACTGAGATAACCTTCATTATAAGTTTTTTCTAAATTAAGGGAACAAAAACAACCAATAATTTGGGGGCAAGAACAAATGATACAAGCCGCTTCATAGTTCAAATTCCATTGATTGGCGCAGTTCTTTTTATAATTCTTTATTTAATAGCTGCATATTTATACCCCGGTGGTTCACAGGCAGACAAAACGTCAAAGGGCTTTAGCTGGGCTAATAACTATTGGTGCAACCTCTTAAATGAAAACGCGATTAATGGAGCGGTTAATCCTGCAAGACCAGTTGCTATCACTGCGATGGTTACATTAGGGGCAACGCTTAGTATTTTTTGGTTTCTGTTTGGCCGCATTGTTCATTTTACAAAACTATCGAGGTTCGCAATTACTCTTTCCGGATTGGCTTCTATGGTAACCACTATGTTTTTGTTTACACCTTACCACGATTCGGTTATCAATATTGCAGGTGTTTTAGGCCTGGTTGCCTTAACGTATACCTTTATAGGGCTGTATAAAAACAAATGGTACCAACTGTTTAAAATGGGGTTTATCAACATCATTTTAATCATAGTTAACAACATACTATATCATACCGGGCTCTTAAAGTACCTTCCTGTAGTTCAAAAAATAACCTTCCTTTTTTTTCTTGTATGGATATGCCTGATTGATGTTGGCTTGCTGCGCATGCTACAAAACGCAAGCGGTAAGGTGGCTGCATTGAAAAGATAATGCACAAGAGAGTGACACAACAGCAGATCCAAAGAAAAGTGCTGCCGGCAGCCCAAAAACTTTACTTTTTTATGAGCAAAAGAAGTTGTTTTTGAATTCCCTGGCTATACAATTTGCCTGATCCTTTTACCTTTTTGAAACAAGAATTGTCTGGGTTGCGGCTGTTTTTCTTCTACATTTGCCAGCGAAAACAATTATTTTATATGTCTCCATTCATAATTTACCACGAACATCCCGATTGGTTTAAGCCTTTAATGAATGAGCTATCTCAACGAGGAATTGCATATGAGCAGCAGGATCCGCGTTATCACTTCTTTGCAATAGAAGAAAAAAAGCCTGACGTCAGTTTGTTTTTTAACCGCATGAGCCCCTCAGCTTATCTGCGCGATGGGGTTCAGGGTATTTACTATACGTTGAATTATTTGAAACACCTTGAAACGCTTGGAATAAAAGTAATTAACGGTTATAAGGCTTTTACCTATGAGACGTCTAAATCGCAGCAGCTAACATTGATGCAGTCTTTGGGAATAAAGTTTCCAAAAGCCCATGTAATTAACCATGCAAGTCGCGCGGTAGAAGCTGCTAAAGGCCTACGTTTTCCAGTGGTGGTTAAAGCTAACATTGGCGGAAGCGGTGCAGGCATTACCAAATACAATACACCGGCCGATCTGCAGCAGGCAGTTGACAACAACACCATCGATCTTGGTATTGATCACACTGCACTTGTACAGGAATTCATTCCTGCACGCGGAGGATTTATTACACGGGTAGAAACTTTAGGCGGAAAATATCTGTATGCGATCAAGGTCTATACAACCGGCGAAAGCTTTAACCTTTGCCCGGCCGACATTTGCCAGACTACTGGCGGAACAGAACTGGTAAGAAATGCGTGTGCCCTCGATGCTCCTAAAAATGGGTTGAAAGTAGAATCTTATACACCCCCGCAGGAAGTGATTGAAGCAGTAGAAACAATTATGAGGAAAAGCGGGATTGATGTTGGTGGAATAGAGTACATTGTTGATGATCGCGACGGAGAATTGCTGTACTACGATGTAAATGCGCTTTCAAACTTTGTCGCTGATGCAGTAAATGTCATTGGCTTTAATCCTCATGAAAAGCTGGTTGACTTTCTACAGGCGAAAGCTGAAGCATCTTCTATTGAGAAAGCAGCAGCACTACTAACCTAAATTTATAAACATGCAGTACGGATATTGGATGCCGGTATTTGGTGGATGGCTAAGAAATGTGGAAGATGAACAAATGGAGGCATCGTGGGATTATGTTAAGAAGCTCTCTATAAGAAGTGAAGAGCTGGGTTACGATCTTACTTTGATTGCCGAGTTGAATCTGAATGACATTAAAGGAGAAAACGCGCCATCGCTGGATGCCTGGTCAACCGCGGCTGCGGTGGCTGCGGTTACTAGTAAGTTAGAGTTGATGGTAGCAGTAAGGCCTACCTTTCACAACCCGGCATTGTTGGCAAAACAAGCTGCAAATATTGACCACATCAGCAATGGTCGTCTTTCACTAAATGTGGTATCATCATGGTGGAAAGATGAAGCTGAAAAATACGGTGTTCACTTCGAACAACACGACCACCGCTATGCAAGAACTGCAGAGTGGCTAAC
>JALYZZ010000393.1 GCA_030948675.1 Bacteroidota bacterium
CCACGACTGCATAAGTCTTTTTCATTCCCATATTAACCTTGGGATTTCCATTGGCCGTAATTATTTAATAAATAAAACAACTGAGCCATGGCTGCTGATTGTAGACAACGATATAACAGCGAAAAATCCTCGTGGCTGGGTCGAAAGTTTTAATGAGCAGATAACTGCTCGCCCTCAATATGACGTTTTCACCTTACGTATTTATAATGTACACGAGAAAGCATATGTTAGACCGGTTAAAATAGTAAAATGGGGAAGGACTGTAATCATTGAAACAACAGAAAGTTTGTTACAAACTGTTTCCCTTGTACAGGTTCAGTTATCAATAGAAATGTTTTTGAAACACTTGGTCTTTTAGATGAGCGTCTTTTTGTTTTTGAAGATTATGAATACGGCATTCGCTGTATGCTTTCACCGCAGGGTGAGTTAAAGGTCTATCATGTAGAAAATATTGAATTTATCCATGATCATAAGTTTCAGACGGCGAGGGTGGATAAAGCTGCTGTTAGAGCACGTTATAGTGAAGAGCGGATAAGGCAAAGCCACAACTATATAGAGGAGAAGTTTGACGTGGATTTTGATCATAGTTGGGAATGGTGGAGCAAAAAACAAGTGACGGAAATGGCTGGCAAAAGTCCGTTGGGCAAGATAAAAGACGTAGTACTAAAGTATACAGGACTTGGTAGAAATAAATGAACATAGTACTTGTCACATACGAATTTCCCCCTTTAACGGCAACAGGTGGCATTGGTTCTTATATGTACCATCTCTCAGTTTTCCTTTCAGCAAAAGGGCACAACGTAACTGTGTTTTCAGCGAATCCAGTTACCGAAAAATTGATAGTTGAAGAACAATTTTATTGTACAAATTATCAAGTTCCTGCGGTTGACAATGATACATTCAGAACAAAGGTTTTGCCGGTATTTGAACGATTTGTGTTATTAAATGAAGTAGATGTTATCGAGAGTCCGGAAGTTGGTGCATGCGCTTTGTATATTAAAAAAAAATTCCCTCAAATACCGCTCATTGTAAAAATGCATACGCCTGGTGTACTCATTACCAGGGTTAGTAACACATATCTTTCCTTAGTCCAAAAACTTCGGTTTTCACTTGGTGCTCTATTGCACGGCAGACTGGATGCTGGCCATTGGTCAAACTACGATAAGAACAGGGATGTAGACGCTGAATATCAGATTTGCATGAAAGCAGACACACTGCTATCCCCCTCGCTAGCGTTAAAGAAATGGGCTGTAAGATTTTGGGGTGTCCGCCCCGGTAGAATTCAAATACTTCAAAATCCATTTTCCATTCAAGATGACTTGTTTTTGTTGCCATTAACAAATCGGCCCCCTGTTATAAGTTTCGTTGGAAAGCTTTCGGTTTTAAAAGGTATGAAGGCTTTGACAAAAGCAATACCGGAAATATTGGAAAAAAACAAAGGATATAAAATCTTTTTAGTTGGTCGGGATGAATTTGAAAACGGTAAAAGTATGAAGAAGTATATGGAGGATGAGTTAGCCGCATACAACTCGAGCATTGTATTTACCGGCGCTCTTACCAAGGGGGAATTAAAAGAAATTTATGGACAATCAAGATTGTGTATTTTTCCTAGCTTATGGGAAAATTTTCCAACGGTTATATTAGAGGCTATGGCAGCGGGTGCCGCCATAGCAGCCTCAAATGTCGGAGGAATCCCCGAAATCATTTCAGAGGATTTAACAGGTTTACTATTTAATGCGAAGCGACCAAAACAAATTGCAAGAACCGTTAACAGGTTATTAGAAAACGAAGATAAAAGAATAGAAATAGTAAAAGCTGCCAGAAATGACCTAAAAAACAAAATGAACGACGTCCTTTTTGAAAATAATCTTTTAAGGGTATTTACAAAGTATGAAAGATTAACAGGATAAACATAATTTAAATAAATCTTGTGTCAGTTTCTCCCTTAGCTACGAGTCTAAATTTCAATAAGTCTATATGAACGCCTTAAGTGTATTAGAACTTCCTTTGTACTGGGAAATGGCAAATGCTGAGAAAATTGCTTTATTAAATATATTGAATGAAATAAGGCCAACCATTGCTATAGAAATTGGAACAAAAAGTGGTGGAAGCCTCCAGTTGCTTTCAGCCTTTTGTGAAAGAGTGTATAGTTTGGATATTGACCCTGCTGTAACAACTCTTAAATCAAATTTTGCTAATGTTGAATTTATTATCGGAGATTCAAAAGAAACGCTGCCGCAACTATTAAAAGATTTATCCGCAAGTAATACTCAACCACAATTTATATTGATTGATGGAGATCATTCTTGTGAAGGTGTTAGGTGTGATATAGAGAATATTTTAAAAATAAGTATAGCTGTTCCCTTGATTGTTTTTATGCATGATAGTTTTAATCCCGAGTGTAGACGTGGAATGTTAGAAGTTAACTATGAAAGTTACAATTTTGTGGAAATGATTGATTTGGATTTTGTGCAAGGCACTTATTCCCCCAGCGAAAAGACAAGTGGGGAAATGTGGGGAGGGTTCGGCCTGATTTCATTAAAACCAGTACCACAAAAAAAAGTACCATTAGTGAAACAAAGCAGTATTTACGCTTACCGCACGACCTATTTGTTATCTAAGCACTATCATTACAATCCCGCAAGTTTGAAAGCGAAATTAAAATCATTTTTGTTTAAAAAGCTGCTTACATCTTGATAAACATAAGTTCACTATTTGCTGAATTATAACTTTATGAGAGTTGCAATAGTTTCATTAATGGGCGGAACTTCTTGGGGAGGCAGTGAGGTTCTTTGGCATGCACTAGCCAATTATGCTTTGGGACAAAAAGACCAGGTGTTCGTGTCCATCTATTATTGGGGCGCATTACATGAAAAAGTAAAGGTTTTGCAAACCAAAGGAGCTATCATAAACACTCGCAAAAGGTACAACTCCAATGCACATTTGAAGGAACGCATCGTTCGGTTTATTAGAAAACGAAAGCCTTCATTGGACAGAGACTACCAGGCAATCATAGATTTTCGTCCAAATTCGGTTTTTATCAGCCAGGGAGATAGCTTTGATCTTGCTGTTCATCATCGTCCTTTGTACAATCTTTTGCGACAACATAAAATTCCGTATTCGTTTGTATGTCACAATCATGCACAATACAGTTTTATTCCTCCACCAGATATTTTTCCTGGCGCTGTAGAAATTTTTCAAAATGCCCGTAAAGTTTATTTTGTTTCCGAGCGACAATGGAAGATCACGGAACGTAGGTTGGCTACAATTATTAAAAATGGAGCTTTTACATGGAACCCATTAAATCTTCAACTACCTACAGCACCATTAAAATGGCCGAATGAAGAGTTAATTTGTCTGGCAATAGTAGGAAGTTTAGGTGGAACAAAAGGTCAGGATACGGTGTTGGAGGTACTCTCAGAAAAGCAATGGGAAACCAGAAATTGGAGGCTGAACATTTACGGGTCAGGTGATGGTCTTATTTATCTCCAATCACTTGCCAGCTTTTACAAGATAGAAGACAAGGTACATTTCAAGGGGTATGAAAAAGATATTCTGCATTTGTGGAGTGAGAACCACCTATTGCTGATAGGAAGTGCGGGTGAAGGGCTGCCAATTAGCCTTGCTGAAGCAATGGCATGTGGTCGTGCAGCAGTGGTAACTGATGTGGGTGGCAATACAGAGTTGATTACAGAAGGAGAAAATGGCTTTATTGCAGTGTCACCAACAGCCGGAGCGTTTTCGTCAGCTTTGGAAAATGCGTGGAAGAATAAGCAAAACTGGAAACAAATGGGTGCTTTAGCATTTCAAAAAATAAGCTCATGTCTAGAAAATAAGCCAGAGCTAAAGATTTACGCTGAGTTGTAAATAGAGATTGCTGGAAAATGAGTGCATGAATTAATTATAGAAAAAACGTAAAAGGGAAATTTAAAGGCTAGAATTGGTTGCACATAAAAGTCGACCAAATTCTATTCGATAGTGGAAATACCTTGAAAGTTGAATTAATGCTTGAAAGATTAATAAAAAGTGCAGTCCGTGGTTTGCCTGTTCTATATCATTTTCTATCATACTTATATAATTACCCTTCAAAAGGCTATTTGCCAAGGAAAGTTAAAGAGATTGATACCGTAATCAAAAATATTTCAGAATACAAAACAAAGATCTTTTTCATTCAGGTTGGTGCTAATGATGGAATTTCCGGCGACCCTATACATAAATACGTTCAGAAATATAATTGGAGAGGTGTGCTTATAGAGCCAATTCCTTTTTTATTTAAAAAGCTACAACAAAACTATATAAACAAAAAAGAGAATCTTACCTTTTTAAATTGTGCAGTTAGCGCCGAAGATATAAGAGCTAAAATTATTTATGTAATAGACGAAAAGTACAAGGAAGAGGTACCTGAATGGTATTTTCAATTAGGGTCTTTTAATAAGAATGTTTTGTTAAGCCATAATATTCCAGATGTCGAAAAAAATTTAACCGAAATGGAAGTAGGTTTAATTACCCTGCAACAGGTAATTGAGGAAAATTCTATTCACCAAATTGACTTTTTACAAATTGATACAGAGGGATATGATTTAGAAGTTTTAAAAACGCTTGACTTTAATAAAAGCCTGCCTAAAGTAATTTTAATAGAGTATATACATTTAAGTTTAGCCGAAAGGAAGCAATTGATTAAAATTTTTAAAGCTAATGGATATAAAACCTACAGATGTAACAACGATTTTATTTCTATACATCAATCCGTCTACAGCGTAGTTGCTAAAAATATATGTATATGCCCTTACCATGATTTCACTTAATTCTCTTTTGCCAACATTTTGATTTAGTAAAAATGACTTGGGAAACAAACAGCGCGAAACAGATGGTAAGTGTACTGATCACAGCATTCAACCGTGAAAAATACATTGCAGAAGCTATACAAAGTGTAATTGATTCAAATTACAGTAACTGGGAACTGATCATTGTTGACGATTGCTCGAAAGATAATACCGTTTCTATCGCAAGAGAATTTTCGAAAAGAGATGCACGTATCAGGGTGTACGTAAATGAAAGAAATCTAGGCGATTATGCTAATAGAAACAGGGCAGCAAGTTATGGAAAAGGCAAGTATTTGAAGTACCTCGACTCTGATGACAAAATATTTTCTGATGGGTTAGCATATTGCATTAGAAATATGGAGGAGAATCCAACTGCTTCCATCGGCCTGGTTACTTTCAACAAAAAATACGGTACTAATCCCATTCTGATTTCATCAAAAGAGATCATTAAAAATCATTTTTTTGGCGGGGCAGAATTAACGATGGGGCCTACCGGAGCAATTATTAAAAGAGATTGTTTTGAAAAGATAAACGGCTTCGACACCAGATTCAACGTTGCTTCTGATAATTTTTTTAATGTAAAAATGGCTACAATAGGTGATGTCGTTTTACTCCCCTATCAATTTTTCTATTATCGGGAACATAACGGGCAGGAGAGACACAACTCTACCGGTTATTTAATACACAATTATTTGTATAATAAAGAACTGTTTTGCAAAACACGCTTGCCCTTATCCGCAGATGAACGAATGTTTTTAGAAAAAAAATTACAAAAAAGACACTCAGTAAACCTGGTTAAATATTTTTTTAAAACGAAAAGTATAATCAGTGTTATTAAGGTAATGCGAAGTACTAACTATTCTTTATTAAAGTTTGGGAAAAGTTTTTTCTATTGACGATCAGTAAGGTAGGAAAGGAAGAATATAAATGAACATAAGGCCACTGGTAACTATTGGAATTCCGTTTTACAACGCCGAACCTTACATTATTGCTACTTTGGAAAGTGTGAGGGCTCAAACTTACGACAATATTGAATTAGTCCTTATTAATGATTGTTCTCCTGATAAAAGTCAGCCTGTAGTTGGAGGCTGGTTAAATGCTAATGGAGGATGTTTTTCTGATGTTATTCTGCTAAACAACAAAGTAAATAAGGGAGTTGCTTATTCGTGCAGGGAGTTGCAGAATAATGCAAATGGAAAATATTTTACCAAGCTTGATGCAGATGATATTATTTTCCCTAATAAAATTTCAGTTCAGGTTAGTTTCTTAGAAAAAAATCCTGATGTAGGAATGGTTTATTCAAATACTACCCGTATAGATGCGAATGGAGTTGAACTACCGGAAGACTATTTTACACATCAAAAATTTTCATCTGTTAAAAGTAATAATGGTCCTAGTGGTTATATTTTTAAGCAGTTATTAAA
>JALYZZ010000399.1 GCA_030948675.1 Bacteroidota bacterium
CCCATTACCAGCCAGATGGGCATGCCAATAACTATGCTTGTAGTATATTTTTTGAATCGCGCCGCGTTATTAAATAACATCCGGATGTCTCCCCGCTTTACATTTTTATCTTTCAAAGTAATAAAGATGCCTGACTCAAAAACTTTCATCCGTAAGACAAGCAATAGCAAACCGAGTGCGCCGCCAATGAAGTAAGATGCCCGCCACGCAAAAAGGTAAGACACGGCGTAGGCAAGCAATGCACCACATACTCCTAATGTTGCAACAAGTGTAGTTCCATAACTGCGCACTTTAGCCGGCAGTATCTCCGTTACCACCGTAATTCCTGCCCCCAGTTCACCTGCCAGTCCAAACCCTGCAATAAACCTCAATAGAGCATAAGCACTTACGGAATGCACAAATCCGTTACCGATATTAGCAATGGAATATATTAAAATTGACCCAAACAATACAGATAACCGGCCCCTTTTATCACCTAAAATACCCCAAACAATACCGCCAATCAGCAGCCCTGCCATTTGAAGATTAAGCAACATGATCCCATCTTTCAAAATGTTGTCGCCGCTTACATTTAATGATTTTAAACTTGGTACCCGCACAATGCTAAAGAGAAATAAGTCGTACATGTCAACCATATATCCGAGTGCCGCCACAATCACCGGAAGGCGTAAAAGTTCCTGCGAGATTGTTTTAGATGAAGGATTTGTCATGGCGGTTATGTTTGTTTTTGAGTTGATACAATTAGTGCTGCGCCTGATGGGCTTTATTTACTTATTGCCGCACTTACCAGTTTGTACACTTTGCCGTCTGCTTTGGTTAATATATATATTTCACCTTTTGAGTCTTTGCCAAAATGCAAGTCTATCCGGTTACTTCCACAAAGGGCTTTAAGGGTTGTTGCAGATCCATCAACAGTAATTTTCCATTCTTTTATTGTTGCCTGTTTGCCTTGTTTCATATCGGCGATGTCAAAATAAAAAAGGCGGCCGGAAGGGATGTCTCCAAATAAAAACTTGCCTTTTAGTTGCGGTACTTCTGTACCTGTATATTCATAGCCACCCGAAATGGCCTTGCCTTCATCGTGATCAAATTGTGCAACAGGATAGGTAATAGTATATACGTTGTCATTTGCAGGAAGCGGATAAATTTTATTCAGATTGCCATGAGGATCCAAAGAAAAAGTTCCCTCTCTTATTGGCCATCCGTAATCGTGTCCCGGCTGTAAAAGATTTACAGACTCTATATTCCCGTGGCCCACATTCGACACCAACATTTTTCCGGTACTGGTCCACGTTATCCGATGCGGGTTCCGAAAACCATATGCGTATATCTCTTTGAGTCTCTTACTGTTTTTATCCGGTGCAAAAGGATTTGATTTCGGTATTCCATATTGACCGTTTGCACTGTTAGTGCCAGTCGGGTCTATTCGCAGAACAGTTCCCCAAACAGTAGCTGTATTATGTGCAAGAAATGGAAAGCCGTTTTCGACGCATCCACCTTCACCTACACCCATGTACAACAATCCGTAGTCCTCACTTCCGGGCCGGGCAAGAGGGTTAAAAGTAATTTCCTGCATTCCATGTATAACGCTTACCATGTTTACTCTAAGCAGTTCCCTGTTCTTGCCGCTAAACATTGTATCCGACGGATGATCAACCTTCCATTCTGTAAGCACCCATTGCACGCCTACCTTGATTGAGTCTGCATATGCAAAGTCGGCTTTGGCCGATTTTGCAGCTTCGGCATGGGTGGTGTATAAAAGACCGTTTGTAGCGAAGTCTGGATGAAAGGCAAAACTACCAAAGCCGGTAGCAAGACCTGGCTTGTTGATGAAAGCCGGCTTCAACTGTTCCATATCCATATACACCACCGGCTGGTTGTGCAGCAGTTGATACAGTTTGCCTCTCAGATCTACAATAAAAAGATGGTTGCTTCCTGGCTGTACTCCCATTTTCGTAATTCTTGCAAGCGGTGGCTGGTTACCCGAAGGAGGGATTATGGTGATTGTTTTTAACCCAACTACAAGGTTAGAAGCTTTAATGGCTTCAGGAATTGGATTGGCTAAAGCAGTTCCACCTGCCTTTGACAAAGCTTCTACCGGCTGTTTTTGTGTATTTAAAAAGGCAATCAAACTCTTCAATTCATCTTCATCCATGGCAGAAAATGAAGGCATGATAGTCTTGTACTTTTTAAATAATAGCTGTGCCCGTTTGTCTCCGGAGGCAATTGTTTTCTGAGGATTTTTTATGAAGTTCTTCAGCCATTGAGTAGAGACCCGGCTGGATAATCCTCCAAGTTGCGGCCCTATTCCATCTTGCCTGAAATTGTGGCAGCCAACACAACGTTGGTTAAAAATTGCCTCTCCTTTAGCGATTGCAGCAGAATCTTCGAACCCGATGAACTCGGTAAAAGTTATAATGGGTTTCCAGGAGATTAACAGCAGGTAGAACAAAAAAGCGGTAAAAACGGTCAGCAATAATGTTTTCATTTTGACCTATATTTTTCCTTATTTAAAAGGGATGAAATTGTAAGAAAAGCATTGTATGAGAATGATATTAAATCGACTTTTTTGACTGGTAAAACGCTATAACCGGGGAATGGTCATTCCTCCATCTACGTTAATCACCTGCCCGGTGGAATACATAAAATTTCCGAGGGCCAGGCTTGCCACTACTTTTCCAACATCTTCCGGTTCGCCCCATCTTTTTTGCACAAACAAACCTTCTTCCATCAATCGATTGTATTTTTCCTGTACTCCCGCCGTCATATCAGTACGGATAACGCCGGGTCTTACCTCAAAAACAGGAATATTATATTCACCTAGTCTTGCTGCAAACAGTTGTGTCGCCATGCTGATACCAGCTTTAGAAATACAGTATTCGCCACGGTTAACAGATGCCACAGTTGCAGATATTGAGGAAATATTAATAATGGCCGCATTGAAGCTGGTGTCTTTTTTTTGTTGTTCTATTAACCAGTTTGCCACGGTCTGTGTCAGGAAATAAGGGCCTTTTAAGTTGGTAAAAACCACCTCATCAAAACTTTCTTCTGTCGCCTCAAGAATGTTCCTTCTTTCTTTAGGTGCTATACCGGCATTGTTGACTAACACATGTAGTTTTCCAAAATAGTCTTTTACCTGTTCCACAATACTTTCCCTGTCTTTAGCAGACGCTACATTGCCGCCGCAATAGATTACGTCGGCTCCTAACTGCCGCAGTTCATTTAATATAGTCTCAACTTCTGCAGCAGGACGTATACCGTTAATAGCAAGGTCAAAACCATTTTTCGCCAGTTGCAAGGCAATACCCAGGCCGATACCTCTGCTGCCACCGGTAACCAGAGCTACTCTTTTCATAACGTTGCTATTTTAAATTTCAGGAATGTCTACCCAACACCTCTTGCTCCAGCTTTCCAAACCCTTTTCGGCAAGTTGCACACCTTTAACTCCCGCCAGCAGATCCCAGGGAAAAGGTTCATTGTTTACTACATGCTTTAAAAACAATTCCCACTGCACTTTAAAAGCATTGTCATAAACCTCCTGCTGCGGCACTTTTGACCAACCTTCGAAAAAGTTGATTGGCTGTGCAATATCAGGGTTCCAAACCGGTTTAGGCGTGTTTCCATAGTGCTGTATGTAACACTCGCGAAGGCCCGCAACCGCCGATCCCTTAGTGCCATCAACTTGCAGCGTTAACAAGTCATCACGGCGAACGCGCACCGTCCATGAAGAATTGAAATGAGCAATGATATCACCTTCCAGTTCAAAGGTTGCATAAGCCGAATCGTCTGCCGTTGCTTTATACGTTTTACCGTGTTCATCGACCCGTTCAGGTATGTGTGTAGCACCAAGGCACGATACGGCTTTTACTTTACCAAACACATTGTCGAGCAGGTAGCGCCAATGACACAGCATGTCTACGATAATACCTCCGTCATCTTCTTTTCTATAATTCCATGATGGCCTTTGTGCCGGAATCGAATCTCCCTCAAAAACCCAGTAACCAAATTCTCCCCTGACTGAAAGTATTTTTCCAAAAAAGCCTTGTTGAATGAGGCGTTTTAATTTGATAATTCCCGGCAGCCAAAGTTTGTCTTGCACTACCCCATTTTTTACTCCGGCGTTTTTGCAAAGCTGGTATAATTCCATTGCTTCGGCTGTATTAACGGCTATCGGTTTTTCACAGTAGATGTGCTTGCCTGCTGCCACCGCCTTTCTTACGCCATCTGCACGTCGCCCGGTAGTTTGGGCATCAAAGTAAACAGTGTTATTTGCGTCAGTAAGAACTTCGTCGAGGTTAGTACTCATCTTGGTAATTCCTGTTAGCGAGCAAAGCTTTCGTAACTTATTCTCATCGCGCCCTACAAGTACCGGATCGGGCATAATCACTTCGCCCTTATTAAGTAGTACTCCGCCTTGCTTTATCATTTCCACGATTGATCTAAGTAAATGTTGGTTCGTTCCCATCCGCCCGGTCACGCCATTCATTATGATCCCAATTTTGTGTTCTTTCATTGACAAGTTTTTTTATAGTTCATTTTAAAAAAAGCAACTACTCACGTATCGATCGCTCGTATGTTAACAGTTTTCTTTGTGTTCCAATCATTTGAATATCTGTCAACTCCCGTTGCGTCGCCCTCTTGTACTTAAAGTAATTCTATTCCCCCGCAATGCCTCATCAACCAGCTCCTAGCTCCTAACTCTCACGTTAACAATGCTCTTTATAAGCCTCAACAATTTGCGCCAAAAACTTCTCCTGATCCTGTTTCCAATAACTATTTGAAAAAATTTCTACTTCGTTGAATCCTGTGAATCCTGTCGCCTCTGCCCACGACCTGATTTTTCTTATCGGAATACAACCTTCACCCATTAATCCTCTATCATTTAGGAAGTCTGTTGTGGGTGTTTTCCAATCACAAATGTGAAATGCAGAAAGATTTCCTTTTTCTCCGCATCGTTTTATTTCTTTTTCAAGAGATGGATCCCACCAGAGATGATACACATCTACCGCAACCCCTACAAACGGCGAATGAATTTCCTCGGCCATGTCATTGGCCTGTGCTAAAGTATTAATAGCCGATCTGCTGTCAGCATACATGGGATGCAACGGCTCAATCGCCAGCTTAACACCTGCTGCTATTGCTTCAGGTAAAACTGCTTCGATACCCTCGCGGATTTGTTTCCTTGAATCTTCTAACGGTTGAGTTGGATCTGCCCCGCAAACCAGCACGATCATGTTAGTTCCTAATTCGTGTGCTTCTGCAATTGCCCGGCGGTTATCATCTATTGCCACTTTTCTTGTATCGCTATTGCTTGCGGGAAAAAAACCGCCTCTGCACAGAGATACAATGCTAAGTCCATTGTCTCTTAAAAGCTTGCCCGTCTGAGCGATTGGTCTTCCCTTCAACGCGTCCCTCCATACGGTAATACCTCTAACACCTGCAGCCGAGAAGTGCTTTGCAGCTTCTTCAATATTCCACGGTTTGGTAGTAATGGTATGGACACAAAGTTTGGATGTATTGGTAAGGCTTTCTGAAGTCATTAGATGTTGAAAAAAGTATAATAGGGTTGATTGTTAATTATTCTTTGAAGGTACAGCGCTACCTCCCTTGCATGATAATCGCCCCACATACTTGACTCTCCATTTGGAATTTTACTACCTGCCGGTATATGATCCCACCCATTTGGACGGTGATAAACAGAATGAAGTAACAATCCCTGGTGTTTTACATCGGTGCTGAGATAAGGCTCGTCGAAAATGGTGCTTAAAACAGTAAGGCCGGCCTGCCAATAACGGTCTCCGTCTTTAGCCTTGTTATGTTGTTGCAGGTATTTGCCCAACCTCAACAAACCCTGGCTGGCAATTGCCGCAGCAGAGCTATCAACAGGCTCAAAATCATTGTAAGGGTTGGAAGGTGTACTTAGATAATCTCCTAACTTGTACAACTGTGGTGCCCCTGTATCCCAATAAGGAACACCGTCAGTGGGAGAGTGAGCTATATAAAAATCACAAGTTGCCATTGCCGCTTTAAGCATTACTGATAAGATCTCTTTATCTTCAGAAAAACCTCCAATGGCATCAAACCATTCCAGTTCTTCGGCAAAGCCACACATTGCCCATGCAAGTCCGCGTGTCCAGGTAGTAAAACCAGAATATCCCTGCTGGGAATTCGGACTTCGGTAATTTCCATCTTTTACATTGAAAATGCATTCATGCGCAGTTCGACCCGGTACATCATATACATCCCGTCCTTCGCCATAGAAAACAGAATATTTTGCAGTTGCTTGCATGTGTTTAAGAGCGCGATCTAACAAACTGATCCGCTGGTCTCCTTCCGCCTGCAACACATGCCCTAACTGATGGCTAAGCAAAAGCGCGCGACACGAACGGATAGTATCAACAAAAAGTGAATGAGGTCCGTTAAAAGAATGAATGAAACCTCCGTCTTTAATTACTGTCCACCGGCTCGCCTGCACGGC
>JALYZZ010000410.1 GCA_030948675.1 Bacteroidota bacterium
GTTACATTGGCAACAGGCCTGTTAATAACCTTTGGTTTTACCGGAACAGGAGTAGGGATTGTTTTCCGCACGACCGGCTTTGGATCTTTGTTTACTACCGGCGCTTCATCTGTTTCATTTTCATCACCCTGTAAATTTTCTTGTTGCGCAACTGGTGGGGCTGCATTAGACCGTGCAGGTGGAGCATATACTTCCTCCTTAGCTGCTGCTGGCTTACCCGGTATTTGTGGCGCCACGTCACCCAACCCCTGGTCGCTATTGCCAAGGTTTACCTCAATGCCTTCTTCCATTACGGGAGGTGCAATCTGTGGCAAGGTCCACTTCACAAAAAAGAAAATAATAAAAAGAAGCACACAAAGGATTGAAGTGTAAGTGGCTGCTTTAATATTTTTTTCTCTTTCGAATGCCGGAGCCATGTAATTGTAGTTAGACATACAAATGTAATTATGAGACTACGGGTTTTTTTTAATGTTGAAAATTACTCTTATAACCCTCTCTGAATGCACAACCTGCCAATAAAAAAAGGTTAAGATGACTCAATCATCCTTCCTTGCTCTTTGCCAAATACATCTAACAGGCAAAATATAAGAGCGGTTAAACGGCTTATAATTTTTAATTGATTTTCTCTGCCTTCTATAAGTGGTAACCTGTGTGAAACTTTGCCCGTTTAGGAATGTCGGAAAAAAACATCATAGGCAAAACGAAGAATAGTACCGATAACAATGACTAAAAAGAAAATGCGAATAAATTTGTTGCCTTTAACAATAGCAAGTCTGGCTCCGAGAGTGCCACCAATTGCATTACAAACAGCCATTGGTATTGCAATCGAAAAAATGATGCGGCCGCTACCAGCAAAAAAAATGATAGAGCCAAGGTTGGTAGCCAGATTGATCAGTTTTGCATGCGCACTTGATTTTAAAAAATCGAAGCCAAGTAAAGTTATAAACGCCAGTACTAAAAAACTGCCCGCGCCAGGTCCTATAAATCCATCATAAAATCCAAGTACTGTACTGGTTGCAACAGAGTAGATGAGTTGCTGATTAACAGAATGATCTTTCTCCTCATGAGTTCCAAAGTTCTTTTTGGTATAGGTATAAAGCGCTACAAGCACCAGGATAACCAGCAATACTGGTTTCATAAAATAATTATTTACCCTTGTCAGGCAAAAAGAACCGGCCATTGCAGCAGCAAATGCAATGGCTGTCATCACTAACACCAGCTTCCATTTTATTTTCACCTTTTGCATGTATTGTATAGCAGCCAGCGCCGTACCGCTAAAAGCGGGAATTTTTAATGTACCTATTACAGTAGATACCGGTAAAAGAGGTAGCAATACCAGCCCCGCCGGAGTTTGTATAAGTCCGCCTCCGCCAACGACTGCATCAATAAAACCTGCTGCAAAAGCCGCGAAACACAAGAGGATAAGTGTAACAGTCATGAATGATAATAGACGACGAACCGTGAACAATTAATGGAGAACAATAAATAATGAATAGTGAACAGTGAATAGTGAACAATGAACAGTGAATAGTGAACAATGATAGCGTGATTATTTTAACAAAAAGCAATGGACTATGAAAACTAAACAGCGACGAAAAAATAATAAACATTTGAAAATTAAGTAGGGGACAAACCATCCCATTCGCTGGTATTCAATATTCATAGATCATTATTCATTATTCATTATTTATTATTCATTATTTATTATTCACTATTCACTCTTCATTATTCACTATCTGCGTGCAAAATCCATTGTAAAGTTTCCTTTGATTCGTTCGATGGGAGGATTAAAGTAACCGTACTTTAGATCAGGAAATTCTTCCTGTATTAGTTCCAGCAGTTGTTTTACGCCCAAAAATTCGCCGGTATCGGTTATATTTATTTTACCAAGATACCAATCCGGGTCAATGTTGAAATTTCTCCATTGAATCATCTTTAAACCTGTGTCTCGAATTACTTTTCTAAGTGCTTCATATTCTTCCACACTGTCGGTCATTCCAGGAAAAACAAAGTAGTTTATACTGGTCCATCCGCCAAAGCTGTTTACAACTTTCAGGCTTTCAATGATGTCGTCAAACGAATAGTTATTGGGACAATAATAAGGCTCGTAAATGTGCTTGCGTACACTGTTCAGGCTCACCCGAATGCTGTCGAGCCCCACCTTGCATAGTTCGTGTACTGCATCAGGCTTTGAACCATTCGTATTAATGTTGATGCTGCCCTTTGTGGTGTGTTTCCTTATTTCAATAATCGCTTCCCTGATGGTTTGCCACATCAACAACGGTTCTCCTTCGCATCCCTGGCCAAAACTAACAATAGGGTAGGGAGCAGACTCTAAATGTGGCACGGTATACTCAACAATTTCTTCCGCCGAAGGCTTAAATGTAAGCCTGTCCTGAGTCGAGACGACGGTTTCATCTTCAGGCTGAAATGAAATACAACCAACACAATTAGCATTACAAGCTGGCGACGACGGGATGGGACATTCCCAGCGACCTAAAAAATAATTACGTGCTGCAGGACACTGATAAGTAAGTGCACAATTGTTTGCGAGATGTTCTACAAGTCGATTATGAGGGTAAGTGTCGAGCGCTTTTTTTACACCTTGCGCTACCATTTCCTGGTCATACCCTTCACAATCCTGCCGGATGTCTTGCTCAATACGAATACACGGCACGTAAAATTTCTCGTTCAACCAGCCTGCAGCGGTATAACAAAACAAGGGTAATGTGGGTGCATCAGGCGCAGTTTCATAGGCAGCTAAGTAAAATCCTGTGTGGGCGGGCGGAATAAATGCTGCAACAGCCCAACCCTTTTCGCAAAGACGCATATTGCCTGTCTTCACGTCAATCCCAATACCACGCCTGCCGGGCAACTCATACAATTGGCCGCCTACCGGAAGCTCTATCCATTCATCTTCCGGTACAGGCATAGCATCCCACCCCGATCTTCCGGTTACATATAGAGAGGTATCTTCAAAAATATTCCCCTCTCCATCTGAATATAAAATATAAGGCGATTGACTAAGCATTAATGCAGATTTAATATGGTTGACAGATGAAAAAAGAATGAAAGACGACTGTAAAATTTGGCAAAGTAAACACATATTCTACCAGCCAAACGAGCCTCACTGCTATTTTAGGAAAAATATAAACAGTTGTATTTGAACAGAAAATTTTCGTTTGAAGGCTTGCGTAAACCCTTTTTTATCTGCAAGAGGGCATCCCTGCCGTATCATTTAGCTGCCATCGTCCATTTACAGATTTGCTAGGAGATTGTTATATTCATCCTTATCGGAGGTTAACCACTAAAAGAGGTGTACCATTGCAAAAATTTTAAAAGTTGAAGAAGATTCTTGGTTGCAGAAAACTACTGGGTGTTGATGAAAAAATGGGTTTAAAAGAACTGAAAACAGTTTACAGAAACGTGATGAAAGAGTGCCATCCCGATAAGTTTCAGGAAGGTGCTGAACAACAGGAAGCGCAAGAGAAAAGTAAAAAAATAATCGAAGCTTATCACTTCCTCGTCAGTATTTCACCAGAGACGCACGCCGAAGCATTAGAAGAGTATACTAACATCATAACCTCTTCTACCATTGTCGATTTAAATTACAAAGGTGGTAACCTTAATATCACTTATGCTGAAGGAAATTGTTATGAATACTTTGATGTTCCGAGAGCACTTTATATAAAATTAGTAAATGCCGAAACTCCGGGAAGGTTCGCCCGCCGACACATTTGCGGTTCATTCGTATACCGTGAAGTAAGCAAAGCAGTAGCAGAAGTTTAATTAAAACATTTTTGCCTGGCAATAGGGGCAATGTAGAAATAGTGAAGGGCATGTGTTACGCACGCCCTTTTTTTGTTTATACTTTTTAGAGCCCCTTTTGTATCTTTCAGCTAATGATCGTTTTGCAAAAACTTGTAAACATTAGCATCATTACTGCGATGCTGTTTCTTATACTTGGGTTATGTGTGGTTGCTTGTGACAACGCACCGGGCAGTGTTGACGCATCAAAAGAAACTACTCATAAAAGTACAGCGGCGGGCAACGCTTTTAAAACTGATTATAGCAACGACAGCATTATTGCAATAGATTTTCCGAAGGATAGTGACTCGGTAACGATAACCGGACGAATTAAGGGAATTGATAAGCCGGTAACCATTAATATTTCAGTCCTGAAAGCTGCTCACCTGTCTGCTGTTCTAATACCGGCTGACTCTATTGCTAATGTTCGTATCAATCAAATTTACATGCCCGATGGAAAAGCAGATGGACCATTTGGAAGAACATTTAACCGAAAGATTACACAAAAAGGAAACTGCCGCATTATTATCGGGGAAGATCTAATGCAAGGTGAAGAGTGGAAAGGCAAGTTTACATTAACCCTAAGATTGGAATGAAAAAAAGGCTTCTCATTAAGATAGCTCTTTTGATAAAAAATGTCTTTAGGCCCGTTAAATTGTCTGCGTTGCACCTTTTTCTTTCGCACCCGGAATCGTGGACAATAGATCTCTGTGGGCTTTAATTTTTGGGATTGCTCTCAGTACAGCAGCTTTTAATGCTGCATCTTTAGTGAGGCTTAAAAAACTTTCAAGCTCTGTGATTTTAGCCTCGTGCATTGTCAACATTTCTGACGCCCATGCGCGATCAAACGCTTCCCCTTGCGCCAGGTTTAATGAAGGCATTGGCATTCCGTCTCGGTTCTTTGCACTGCTTCCTTGGTTCCTTGCGGCCAGTTTTACCAGATCATTTAAAATTGCCGCATGATCAGTAATCATCATTGCTGCAGCTTTTTTAACCGCAGCAGAAGTTCCTCTTGCCTGTCCAAGTTTTGCCAGTTCTATTTCATGTCGGTTATCCATAATGTTTTTTGAAAGAAAAGAGGTATCAGACATTACAGACATTCCATCGTGTGGATCAGCCGGTTTTACAGCCATTCCATCATTTGCTTTACCTGGGTTTACACTCATCGGATCATTTGCACGACCTGCTTTTATTGTGTCTTTTGAAGTCTGGGCAAAAGAAGAGGATAACGAGAACACAGCAGCAGCCGATAGTAGCAAAACCTTTATGTACCGATTAACCTTTTTCATATAAATTGTTTTTGTCGTGAAATACTTTTGCTGGTGAAAAGCAAATTTTATTCCATTTACAGTAAGATGAAACGGTTGCACGCAATGGTTTTATCTGCCTGTTTGCAACTGTCTTTTATACATTTGAACAGCGTTTTCGTAACCAAGATAAATTGCGTCGCAAACCAGCGCATGACCTATTGAAACTTCCAGAAGACCAGGAATATTTTTAGCAAAATAATGTAGGTTATGCAGGTCGAGATCATGACCTGCATTCATGCCCAGCCCTAACTCATTGGCCACTTTAGCAGCCTCTACATATGGCCTGATAGCAACCTCCTTATTATCATGAAAATGCGTGGCGTAACCTTCAGTATATAATTCAATTCTATCTGTGCCGGTAGCTTTTGCCCCTTCTACCATAGTAATATCAGGATCAACAAAAATGGAAGTACGGATGCCGGCGTCTTTAAAAACTGAGATAATATTCAACAGATACTCTTTGTTGGTAATGGTATCCCATCCATGATTTGAGGTAATTTGCCCCAATGCATCTGGTACCAACGTTACCTGGTGGGGCCTTACCGCAAGTACCAGGTCAACGAATTTTTGCTCCTGCGGATTACCCTCAATATTAAACTCAGTCTTAATTGCCTCTTTTATCGCTCTTACATCATCGTAACGTATGTGTCTCTCATCAGGTCGCGGATGCACCGTTACACCATCTGCGCCAAACCTTTCTGCATCCAACGCAGCTTTTAAAACATTGGGGTTATTGCCTCCGCGGCTATTTCGTAAAGTAGCAAATTTGTTGATGTTTACGCTAAGCTTTGTCATAGGGCAAAGATAAGCTGCTAGCTGTTAGCCGCTAGCTTCTAGCCGTCCATGTTTTTTATATAGAAAGTTATTAGCTATTAGGGCAAGCTTCTGCATTCTTAAGCCCAAAAAAGCAAATACTGAAAGTTTGTAGCTGAAGGCTAAATAGCCTAATGCTTTTCAAAAAGCAAACTTTGAAAGCTAGCAGCTAAAAGCTAACAACTAGCAGCTTACTTTTGCGTCTTATGTCCTATCGCTCCCTCGAACAATGCCTTGTAGACCTGGAAAGGAACAATCGCTTAATACGAATTAAAGAACAGGTAGATCCTCATCTTGAAATGGCCGCAGTTCACTTACGCGTACATGAAGCCGGTGGACCTGCATTATTATTTGAAAATGTAAAAGGGTCGAAATACCGCGCAGCTTCTAAT
>JALYZZ010000412.1 GCA_030948675.1 Bacteroidota bacterium
ATTAGAAACAAAGTTCTACAGTTTGTTTTCAAAATACGGTATTTCATCGTGGGCGACAGCTTCTCTTTGCTGCCAATAAGCCAGGGTAACTGTTCGCCCATCACTTGTCTTTAATAGCCTTCCAAAAATTGCATTGATCGGATTGAATGTAACATCAGTGACACCAACAGTAAACGTCGAAGGTGGAGGTGACGCTGGCTCAGGAGTAATATTCGTCGCTGGGGCTGTAGCAGGTGCAGCTTTAGGAGGCGGACTTGCCACAATTACAACAGTATATTTATTAAACTTAAGAAGGTCATTTAAAAAATCGGTTCTTTCCTGCGATACATTTTTCTCAACAATGGCACACTTAACACCATTCAATTCCTCAAATTCGTGATTCTTATTTATTGCCATGCAGGAGTTTTAAGTTTTAAGTTTTAAGTTTTGAAATTTCAGTTTTCTGTCTAAAATGATAGATGGCAGCTGTACTCATAATTTTCCGACTCACCATTCAAATCTTACCACTGCCGACTTATGTCTTACGATTTAAGATTTTAGCTCATCACTTATCATTTGCAACTTACCATTCACAATATACAACTCAACCCCTTACATGCCCGAGCTCAATGAATGAATGTAGTCATAGACATAGCTAACTAAGCCTGCAGCTACTACACCAGCCATACAGGCGTAAAGCGCAATGCGGGGCATTACAGGAATATGAATGCGTTCAATAGGTTTGGCAGTGTCATCCATAAAAATAGCTTTCACAACAGTCAAATAATAATAGAAAGAAATGATCATGTTTATGGCAGCAATGCTGATAAATAGAGCGTTGCCTTTTTCCGCACCTGCCAGCAATAAAAAGAACTTTCCGAAAAACCCCGCTGTTGGGGGCACGCCGGCGAGTGAGAACAATGCTATTGTTAAGATCCAGGAAAGTGCAGGGTTTGTGGTATAAAATCCTTTATAATCACTGATGCTTTCTTTGCCAGACAAAGAACTCACCAAAGAAACAACTCCAAATGCTGCCAGGTTTGAAAACACATACACCAGCACAAAAAACACCACAGAAGCTGATCCCTGCTGCGAACTTCCACTAATGCCCACCAAAATAAAACCTACCTGCGCAATAGAAGAAAATGCAAGGAATCGCTTGAAATTATCTTGCCGTATCGCAAATAAATTACCAACAATAATGGTCAGCAATGATAGAATGAACAACATATTGTACCATGCTGCAGCCAGTGGTTTGAAAACGCTGTACAAAACAGAAATAAACACAAATAATACCGCTCCTTTTGACACAACTGATAGAAATGAAGTGACGGCAACAGGTGCTCCTTCGTATACATCGGCGGTCCACAAATGAAAAGGAGCAACAGATATTTTAAAAGCGAAACCGGCAAGTAAAAGAATGAATGCAAATATTTGCAGTGGATCATTAGTCAGGTGTTGCGGAATTTGTGAGAATATCAAAGTTCCAGTTGTTCCATATATAAGAGAGATTCCGAACAACAATAACGAAGATGAAAATGCTGAGGAGAAGATTAGTTTCATTGCCGCCTCTGATGAACGCCTTTTCGCAAGATCAAAATTGGCTGCCGCTGCCAAAGGAATGGTTGATAGCTCGAGACTTAGATAAAACATTAGTAAGTTGCCCGAAGAAATCATGAAGAACATGCCCAGCATCGTTGACAACAGCAGTACATAAAATTCGGGAACGTGTTTATGAGTTTTTAACCATACGTAAGATTGCATCGATATTATAAGCATGGCTAGATTCAAAATCCCTTTTTCCAACACTATCAATTTGTTGCTGCGAAACATCTCGTTGAAAACTACCCCTTCCTTATTCCACAGAAAGTTAGCGACAAGATTAATCAGTAACAATGCGTTTACAATGTTCATATAGCTTTCGTTGCTCCTCTCCTTGCCAAGCTTTAGAAATAGCAGTATGAAAATGATGACTACGAGCATCATTTCCTGTTTCATCAGCGATAAGAAATCAAGCAACATATAAAGCGTTTATAATTTCAGGTTTATAATTTTGGTTTTGTTTATTCGATCTTTTCGCTGCTTTCCGCCAACCCGAAATTTGGCGGTGATGGTTCCATCTGTAATATTGAATCTATTATTAGATGAGTCACTATTCACTATGGATAATTGACAATTCACTATTGACAATTTACTACCGACTATTCACCTTTGTTGTTCACTATTCACTATTGATAATCGACAATAACTGCTGACAATTCACTACCGACTTTTCAACTACTCACTATTCACCTTTCATTGTTCACTATTCACTGTTCATCGTTCACTGTTCATCGTTCACTATTCACCTTTCATTGTTCACCATTCACAACTCACCGACTAAGAATCTCCTTCGCTTATTTGACAACTCCCAAAACTTTATTCATAATCACATCTGTTCCATCAGACAATAGTTGGTTAATAAGAAAAGGGGCGACCCCAATAATTACAATACCAGTAATCAAAATACCGGCGGCAAGTTGTTCATTCCACTTTGCATCAGGCAAAGTTGCGTAAGCCTTGTTCATTGGCCCCATAATTGTCTTACCTGTTGCGCTCAATATGTATACTGCCGTTACTACAATAGATGCGCAAGCAAGTATAGTTGCAAGCCGGTACCACTTATCCGGGTTTTGCCATGACCCCATAAATACTGTCATCTCTGCTGCAAACCCACTCAATCCCGGAAGACCAAGAGAACACAAGCCGGCAATAACAAATACAGTCGAAATAAATGGCGTCACCTTTAGTAAGCCACCTAACTGCGCCACCAGCCGTGTATGGGTGCGGCTATAAATCATGCCTATGGCAGCAAAGAAAAGGGCCGTCATCAAGCCATGTGATACCATTTGCATAACTGCCCCAGTGATGGATGTTTTTGTTAGCATACCAATACCAAGTAAAACAAAACCACAATGACTTACCGAAGAATAAGCATTAATATACTTTAAATCCGTTTGCATCATTGTGGCAAATGCACCATAGATAATGGCGATTGTGGCAAGCAAAATAATAATTCCGGCATAAGCCTGGGCTGCACCAGGCATCAGGTAAGTAGCGACGCGCAAGCAGCCGTATCCGCCTAATTTCATTGATATTCCTGCAAGGAACATGGAAGCTGCTGTAGGTGCGGAAGAGTGGCCATCCGGCACCCACGTATAAAAAGGAAATAAAGCCGTAAAAACTCCGAAACCGACAAAAGCAAAAGGAAAAAAAGTTTTCTGAATATTGATCGGAATAGAAATCCGGGCAATCTCTAAAATATCGAATGTATGCGTGTTGACATAAATACCCGCTAAACCTACAAATACTAGTGCAGAACCACCCATTAGCATTAACGCAAGTTTCATGGCACTGTACTCTTTCCTGCCGCTGCCCCAAATACCAATTAATAAAAACTTTGGTATAACGGCTATTTCAAGAAAAAAGAAAAGGGTAAATAAGTCAAGCGAAATAAAGAAACCATAGGCTCCGACACTTAACAACATGAGTAAGAAAAAATATTCTTTGCTTAGTTTTTCTGTTGTCCATGAAATCAATATTCCCGCCAAGACAACACATGCCGTAAGCAGAATCATAGCAATAGAAATTCCATCAACACCAACATGGTAATTAATGTGTAACGGCTTAAACCAACTGGCGTTATATTGAAACATAATGACAGGGCTGCCAATCGGATGTTGCGAATACTGATATAAAAGGTAAAGAGACAATCCTAACTGCACGATCGCCCCTGACAATGCGATATTCCTTACCTGCCTTAATCCATTGCAAAACAAAATGCCAATAGCCGTTAATAATGGAATTATTATAAGTAGTGATACGTTCATAATCTATTTCTTTTAGTGCGTTGGGCACGGATGTTAGTAAAAGCAAATTTCAAAGAAACCATATCTTACATAGAGTGTTGTATTAGTGCCATCGGCACGACGTGTTAGTAGTAGTAGAATATAATCATTTCGGTTAATAGATTTTAGCTCCGTAGGAGCGCTATTATTAATCATAGAATTCAAACAAATATTTTGTATCATGTTCTATTTCATATCTTCTTAAAATTCAAGGTATTCTTCTTTAAACGTCCTTTTCTGATGGTGCTCCTGCCGGAGCTTTAATGCATATTCGTTCTTCATCTTCTCTTTCAAACATTTTGCACTTAACGGAGCTAAAACTTCCAAACATAAATAAATACTACTGCTAATCCAGCTATTCCTGCAAAAAAGTACAACGCATAATTTTGAACCCTCCCTGATTGCAAACCTTTTATGACATTAGAAGTAGCGGCTGTCACTTGGCCCATCCCATTTATACAACCATCTATCAACTTACGATCTATCCATGCTGCCGACCTTCCTATAAGATTGAAAACAATTTTTTTTGTGATAAACCGGTACAGTTCATCAATATAAAATTTTCTGACTACCACTGTATATAATCCTGCAATTGAAGCCGCTATTTTTCCTGGTTTTTCATTTTCCCTTTTGTAAAGTTTTGCGGCAAATAAAATGGCAATAACAGATGCTGACACGGGTGTTAATGAGAATAAGATATTCAGGTGTGTATTCATAGGGGCACCATTTGCAGTTACATATTGCGAAAAAGGAACAAGACCTGCAGCTGTCGCACATATAGACAATATGATCAGTGGCAGCTTCATTGAAAACGTTCCTTCGCTATGATGAGCGCTGTCTTCCCTTGACATAGCGAGGGGTGAATCTTTATTCCAGAAAATGGAGAAATATAATCTGAACATATAGAAAGCAGTTAGGCCTGCTGTAAAAAGTGCAAGCACATAGACTGCTTTATTTGATTCAAAAGCCGCCATCAATATTTCTTCCTTGCTAAAAAAACCGGCAAAAGGAGGTATGCCTGCGATAGCAAGACAACCAATTAAAAACGATATGTGTGTTACAGGCATCACCTTTCTCAGACCGCCCATGTCTCTCATGTCATTACTATGTACCAGGTGGATGATGGCACCGGCAGCCAGGAACAATAAAGATTTAAAGAAAGCATGTGTAAACAAATGAAACATCGATCCCATGTAACCTAGACTCTCTTCCCCCCCATTTGTCGCAATGCCTAAAGCAAACATCATGTAGCCAATCTGAGACATGGTAGAATATGCTAAAACCCTTTTTATATCTGTTTGCGTACACGCCACCATTGCAGCAAGTAATGCCGATGATGCCCCTACCCACGTCACAATGTTTAGCACTACTGAATCTATAAAAAATATTGGGAAAAGACGCGCTACGAGGTATACAC
>JALYZZ010000422.1 GCA_030948675.1 Bacteroidota bacterium
GTGTACGCTTGGTTCTCTGCCAGTTATTAATAAATTCTTTCCTTTTTATAAAACCTATCTAAAACCCGAAAAGAACGATCTTCCTTTCCTGAGTCTTGTATTTTGCCTGATAGGCTTTTTGATAATGTGCCTGGCAGGTGTTGCAATGAAAGACCTGATCGTGAGAAAGTTTAGTGGAAAATCACCCCTTTTTGTTCAGTATAGCTACCTCGTATACCCATTTGCTTTTTCAATGCTTTTATTTCTGTGGTTGGAAAGTTTTAGCTGGTCTTTCAAAAAAGGGATTGTATCTAATGGTTTGAAAGAAATAGCAGTACGTCTTGTATTTACCTTTTTGCTCGTTTTCCTGGCTTATCATCTAATCAATATCAACCTGTTACTAAATGCATTTTTGCTTTCGTACATTTTACCAGCCGTCATATTATTTATTGTACTTAGGAGAACAAAAAAATTTAAGTTCAATACAACATTAAGCCAGGTAACACTTCGGTTAAAAGGAAGAATGATCAACTTTGGCTTATTTGTCTTTGGCGCCCAATTTCTTAACCTGTTGTCGCGAACGGTTGACACCTTTATATTATCAGCCAAATCTCCACGCGGATTGAGCGATGCTGCTGTCTTTACTATTGCAACCTATGTTGTAACCCTTATGGAAGTGCCACAAAGAAGTATCAACGCAATCACCATTCCGGTGCTTGCGGAGTCGTGGAAGAACAAGGATATGGACAACATCAGGCATGTATACAGCAAAAGTGTAAGTAATTTGCTTGTAATAGGACTGATCATGTTTTCCATTTTTTGGCTGAATGTGCATAATCTGGCCTCCTACCTGGGAAAGGACTTTTCGGGGATAGAAAAAATTGTTTTGTTAATGGGTGTTGGCAAACTAATTGACCTTGGAACAGGAGCGAATTCGCAAATTATTGGAACATCAAATTATTGGAAGGTTGACTTTACAACAAATGTAATTTATACCATTCTTGCACTTCCCTTAAACTACATTCTGATCTCAAGATATGGGTTGATCGGCGCAGCATATTCTTCGCTAATCTCTATTACTTTTTATAATATTATGCGGTTTGGCTTTTTATGGTATAAGTTTCACATGCAACCTTACACTTTGCAAACATTGTTAGTTGTGATAGTTGCGGTAGTATCTACAGCGATTACTTATTACCTTCCACGAAATGCTTCTCCGGTGTTTGATACCATTTTTAGAACAACAGTGTTCCTGGCTATTTTTGTTCCGGTTATCTACTTTACGCACATCTCGGAAGAAATAAATGGAATGATCGTAAGTTTTATAAGTAGAGTTAGAACAATAATTTTTAAAAAGTAGCCGCTATTGCACCAACAGCTACCGGATAAACCCCAAAAACTTCTCCAATCCTTTTCGCTTCTCGCTGGTTAGTTCGTAGCTAATATTTTCGGTGTAGTACTTTTTTAAATCATAGTAGAGCGACATATTTTCGGCTGCTACCAAATCAATATTTTCCAAACCCTGCTTGTTTGCTTCGTTAAATAGCTTCACAAAATCTTCAGGTAGTTTTTTATTTGCCACCCATGCAGCAAACACAAATGGGAGTTTTGTAAATTCAATCCATGCTTGCGCCAGGTCGTACTTATAAGCAGATATTTTTCTTTGTTCAAAAGCCCTGTCTCCTATAACTACGGCTGCCGTTGTGCCTTTGATTTCTTCCCTGAAATTTTCTTTAGCTTCCTCAAAAACGACTGCCAATTTCCAGTATTTTTCTATTAAAATTCTTGCCAGCTCTACAGACGTACGGCTTTGATAATCTAATATTACTTTCTCAACTTTCTCAAGGGGCACCTCGCTAAAAAGGCAAACCGATGCAACTGCCTGCTCTGCTCCTATGCAATAATCGGTGACAATATAATGCTCATTTAGCTTAGGTATGATCGCTACCGGCACAAGCCCTACATCTATTTCGTCATTAAGTAACATGGCTGCTATTCTAGCCGGATACTCTTCCACAACTTCCATCCCTTTTATTTTCAATCCGTGTTTAAAAGCGTACATCAATGGCTTTGTGTTCAGATAACTTACAGCTCCTACCCTTATAGTCTTCTCCAATTCATCTAATTTTGACGCTGCAAAGAAAAAACTTTTTTATGTAAGCGGCCGATGTGCTACTGTTAAACATCCCTTTGCATTTAGCTCGGCGATGCAAACCTTTGTATTTGTAGGCCAAAACATATTTTGATAGATTTATCAAATATTTATTTTTCGATATAGGTGAGATACGTAGATTTTTAAAACGTCTTTTTAAATGCTTTTACGCTAAACCGGCGAAAGCAAATACATGTGTGTCAAGAGGAATACATACTGAAGCATACCAACAAACTTTTAAATATTTACAATAAATAAAGCGGCCACTAATACATGGAACTATCTAATCTTACAGCCATCTCCCCTATTGACGGACGGTATAGAAAACAAGTAGAATTTCTCGACGAATATTTTAGCGAATATGCATTGATAAAATACCGGATACTGATTGAAGTAGAATATTTTTTCTTTCTGTCAGATAACCATTTCTTCCGGCTAGACAACAGCCACAGACAGGAATTTCAAAAAGTAGCTGAAGAATTCAGCTTAGAGGGCGCAGAACGAATAAAAGAGATTGAAAAAATAACCAATCACGATGTAAAAGCAGTTGAATATTTTTTGAAAGAACAACTCGAAAAAGTTGGTGCCGGCAATCTAAAAGAATGGGTGCATTTCGGGCTCACTTCTCAAGACATCAACAATACTTCTATTCCTTTTAGCTGGAAGGCATGCATGGAGCATGAATACCTGCCCGGCTTAATGAACTTGCAAAAGAATTTACAGGAGTTAGCCGTACAGTGGAAAAATATACCAATGCTTGCCAAAACACACGGACAGCCGGCATCGCCAACCGTGTTAGGAAAGGAGATCATGGTGTTTGTAGAAAGGATTCAAAACCAGGTAAAGTTGTTTGCTCATATCCCTTATGCAGCAAAGTTTGGCGGTGCCACCGGTAACTTTAATGCGCACCATGTCGCTTATCCGAACCGCAATTGGGTTGAACTAGGAAATCAATTTGTAGAAGATGTGCTGGGACTACAAAGGCTGCAGTTTACAACACAGATAGAACACTACGACAACCTGGCTGCTCATTTTGATTGCCTGAAGCGCATCAATAATATACTGCTTGATTTTTGCCGCGATGTATGGACTTACATCAGTATGGATTATTTTAAGCAACAAACTAAGAAAGGCGAAGTAGGCAGCAGTGCTATGCCTCACAAAGTAAACCCGATAGATTTTGAAAATGCAGAAGGAAACCTGGGAGTAGCAAATGCTTTATTTGAACACCTTTCGGCAAAGTTGCCTTTAAGCAGGCTGCAAAGAGACCTCACCGACAGCACTGTGTTGCGT
>JALYZZ010000423.1 GCA_030948675.1 Bacteroidota bacterium
ATGTATTGTTGTTTCCACAAATGCGCCCTGAAAAAATGGATGAACCGTTAATTGGTTAGAGATAACCAGCGCGCTTTATAATTTTGCTTAAATGAACAAATCCTGGTAAAGCTTTGCTCCAGGTACAACCGCATATTCACTCAGGTCATTTATTCCCTCGGCTGCTAAAACAGCTTCGTCAATAAATGCATTACCAGTACAGTCAGCAGAAGATTTGCTTAAAATATAGTAGGCTGCATCTGCAATTATTGCTGGCTTACGGCTCATTTTTATAAGCGCATCACCTCCCAGCAGGTTTTGAACGGCAGCCGTTGCTATGGTGGTTTTTGGCCAAAGCGAGTTAGCTGCTATCCCATGCTTTTTCAATTCGTCGGCAAGCCCCAGCGTTATCATCGTCATGTTATATTTACTAATGGTGTAGGCGATGTGATTTTTCAGCCATTTTATGTCGGGATGAATTGGTGGTGACAAAGTTAAAATGTGAGGATTGCTTCCTTTTTTTAGAAGTGGAATACACGCTTTGCAAACAAAAAAAGTGCCTCTTACATTAATATCATGCATTAGATCAAAACGCTTTGGTTCCGTTTGTTCTGTATTGGTTAACGATATTGCAGAAGCATTATTTATTAATATGTCAATGCCACCAAATCGCTCAACTGCCTTGTTCACAGCGTTTTGTATTTGAACGTCATCTCTTATATCGCACTGTACTGCGAGTGCTTTGCCTCCTGCCTGTTCTATTTCTTCTGCTGCGCTATAGATGGTTCCGCCAAGATTTGGGTTTTCTTCTATGCTCTTGGAAGCGACAACAATGTTAGCTCCTTCAGCAGCTAGCTTTAATGCAATAGCCTTACCAATTCCACGGCTGGCGCCGGTTATAAAAGCAGTCTTGTTTTGAAATGACATGGCAAGTAATTTGAAATGTAATTTAACGGTAACCACTGAATTCTCCGAAATGTTTTAACTAAATTAGAGGTATGGAAACATACGTAAGACCACCGCGGACAGGAATGGAGGCGTTTGAACTAATGCCGGAAGGAACACACTGTCAGCTTATAAATGATGTAATAGTAATGTCACCTGCCCCAACAACTCCTCACTTTCTTACACAAAGTAAAATTTTTTCTGCTTTAAATAATTTTGTAGAACATCAACAATTAGGGACAGTTTTTTTTGCACCTGTTGATGTGTATCTAAATAAAAAAAATGCATTTCAACCCGATATTTTTTATGTACCAGCAGAAAAAAATGATATAATAAAAGAAAGGGGAATTGAGGGCGTTCCTGATCTAATTATTGAAGTTCTCTCTAAAGGAAATGAGAAGTATGATTTAAATGAGAAGAAAGGGGTTTATGAATCTGCTGGGGTAAAAGAATATTGGGTAGTTGATCCAAAAACAAAATGGCGTGAAGGATTTATTTTAGAAAATGGTGTTTACAAATCTTTAGGCGAAGGAAGTGGCGAATTGCGAATTCAAATGTTTGACTTGCCTATTTCGTTTTGAGTCTGTTGTTGTATTCTTCCTCATCAAAGCCAACAATCAATTTTCCTTCAGTTTCAATAACCGGACGTTTTATTACAGAAGGCTTTTCAATCATCAATTTTATAGTGTTTTTTTCATTTGTTATGTTCTGCTGTTGCTCCACAGCGAGCATTCGCCATGTAGTTCCTTTTTTGTTTACAAGATTCTCCCAACCTACTTCACTTGTCCATTCTTTCAGTTTTTCTTTTGCAATACCTTGTTTTTTATAATCGTGAAATTCAAATTTCCTTTCATTCGCCTTAAGCCAATCAATTGCTTTTTTAACCGTATTGCAATTTGGGATTCCATAAACTGTCATACTTGTTCAATATTTGCAAATTCTTTGATAGCTAATTCTGTCTCTGCGCACGCGCGATCAAGATCATCGTTTATGATTACTTTATCAAAGGAGTGATTAAACGATAACTCGTAGGTGGCTTTGTTAAGTCGCGTCGCAATGTTTTCAGGTGTTTCTGTTCCCCGCCCGTCAAGGCGTTTCTTTAGTTCCTCAACGGATGGAGGTTGTACAAAAATGGTTAAAGTGTTTTTTGGATATTGCTGCTGCACATGTATCGCTCCCTTTACATCAATATCTAAAATAGGGGTTTTACCTTCTGACCATATTCTTTCGAGCTCGCTTTTCAATGTACCATAATATTTGCCTTCGTAAACCATCTCCCATTCAACAAACTCATTATTTTTTATTTTTTCCCGAAACTCATCCAACGTTAGAAAATAGTAATCAACACCATCTCTTTCCTTTCCTCGAGGCAACCTGGTGGCTGCACTTATGGAAAAGACAAGCCTCCGATATTTATTCAGCAGATAACGTGTAATGCTTGTCTTTCCCGCCCCTGAAGGTGCTGTTATAATAATTAGTTTTCCACTCATGTCTGTAAATAAAATGCAAATAAAAGAAAGTAATCGCAACTCATCAGTAACCGTTAAAAAACGAATGCACGTTCATATAGATCCACAACAAAATATTAGGACACCGAAGTAATAACTAAAAGAAATTATTTTCAAAAATTGTTAACGAAAGTTAATTAAGTTCATAAAAATTGTTTAATGTAGGCGATTTGCTTAGCTTTACCGCAATCACTTATATTAAATTTTTACTATGTTACCAGAGCAGATTGCAAAATTTGTTGAAACCGAACAGTTAAATAACCCAACAGTTAAAGTTGAATTTAAAAAACGTAACTCTATTACCGGATTATTCATTAAGCACACGGATTACGAAGAGTTAAAGTCTAAGAATTTTTGGAGGCTTGTTACTGAGGCAAACCTTGACACTTACCTTAAGTCAAAAGATATCAATACTGCCAGAATGTTTAACGGAAGTGAATTTACCCGTTTATCAGTTACTAAAAAGAAGGCTGTTTAATTTCCAAATTTATCTCGTGCAGTTCCATTTTTCTAAAAGCGACAGGCGGATGATTAGTGCCCGTTGCTTTTAGGAAAAATATTTTTACTGCACTCTCACTATCGGCCCAACTCTTACCTATTCTTTAGCTCACCAACGCTCTTTATTGGCAATTTTACCCATTCATCATTCAATAAAAGGATAAATGCCGCGGCTAACAGGTAAAGTGTTTATAAAAATTTGCGCCGTTTCATTTAAAGTTTTTAAGCGAAACGATCCTCTTCGACTTGCAGGCGCCACAGCTTTTTTTACCACCTTCGCATTACCACCTATTATTATAATCCTTGTTCAAATTATTGGCCTGGTGTTTAGAATTCAAAACTTGCGCGATAAGTTCTTCGTTCATCTTGCACAGGTTTTAGGACGACAAAGTGCTGCGCAGGTAAGAATTACTTTTTTGGGGTTCACCTCGCTTGCTAAGAATTGGTTTTTGGTAGCAGGAGGGTTTATTTTTTTAATGTTTGTGGCGACTACGCTATTCAAGGTTATAAAAGACTCGATCAATCAATTATGGAACGTAAAAAGTACTTCGACTCAGCCGATAAGGTTGCAGCTTGAAAAGCGTGTAGTCTCGCTGATAATAATACTGCTAGCCGGCATCTTATTTATCTGTGGGATGCTTGTAGAAGGTCTCGATGCTTTTCTTCACCAATACACCGGTGAAATTCCTACCGATACTGCCAATTTTCTGACAATCCTTTTCAACAATGTTTTTTCCGTTATTATCGTATCCGTATGGTTTGCCATTTTGTTTAAGGCTCTTCCGGAAGCGCGGCCGTCCTGGCAGGTTGTAGCTGCAGGTGGTTTTTTTACTGGTGTGCTTTTTACGATCGGTAAGATCATTATTCGTTATATGCTATCGCTGGGAGATATTACAAACATATTTGGAGCATCAGGCTCCCTTGTTCTTTTGTTGCTGTTTGTATTTTACTCGTCTTTTATTTTATATTTTGGAGCATGTTTTACAAAGGTGTATGCCTCGTTTATTCACAAGCCAATAAAAGCTTCCGATCA
>JALYZZ010000424.1 GCA_030948675.1 Bacteroidota bacterium
GCGCAACACACAGGCATCATTATTCATACCACAGTAACCATTGGCTACGACGTGCCCTGGAAAAAGATTCACCAGGCTTTAATAGAAGCTGCATTAAGAACGGATTTAATTTTAAAAGAACCTGTACCCTTTGTATTGCAAACAAGTCTCGAAGATTTTTATGTATCGTACCAGATAAATGCGTACACACAGTCGCCCGCAAAGCAAGCAACAATTTATTCCGATTTACACCAGAATATCCAGGACTGTTGCAACGAAGCAAGTATAGAAATTCTTTCTCCCCACTACCGCGCTATGCGCGACGGCAACATGACCACCATACCCGAAGATTATTTGCCTACAAATTATACAGCGCCCGGCTTCAAAATAAATACAGGCAATAATAAGGAAGAGAAATAAGAAAAAGTTTGTTTTAACCGGTAAAGTAAACATTACCTCGTAGAGGTTAAATACCGGTAGATAAAAAGAAACACAACAATTTATACGTGCCGCAGGAAAGGGATATCGTGTCGTACCTACGGCACGCCAGCATTGTTATTGAGTTAAATTTTAACCCGATTTTGCTTGTACTGAGAGCAAGAAATCACCTCTATAATAAACACATTAATACATCATCTCTCATTAGCTGCATTTGTTAGTGTAGAGGGAACTGTCTTTGCAGTAGATAACATTGTTCCACTTTATTTTTACGTAGGTAACCACACATCAATCATGTCACTATGACTCCTAATTTTCTTTTTGCAACCGGAATCGAAAACAGTATTCCAACTATCAACAATGGCAGGGAAAGGGTAGATGAATTTGAAAAGTGCGGGCATTACAAATACTGGCAAAAAGATTTTGACCTGGTGCAGGAGATGGGGATCAAATTTTTGCGCTATGGTCCGCCTATGCATACAACCTTTTTGGGCGAGAACCGTTTTGACTGGTCCTTTTCGGATGAAGCATTCAAAAGCATTCAGCAACACGAAATTATACCCATTGTAGATCTGTGTCATTTCGGCGTTCCCGACTGGATAGGGAATTTTCAAAATCCTGATTTTCCCAGGCTTTTTGCAGGCTATGCAAAAGCCTTTGCAGAAAGGTATCCCTGGGTGCAATTGTACACGCCTGTAAACGAAATGTATATTTGTGCAATGTTCTCCGCAATGTATGGCTGGTGGAATGAGCAGTTATCAGGCGACAAATATTTTGTAACTGCTTTAAAGCATATAGTTAAGGCAAATATTCTTGCAATGCAGGAAATACTAGAAGTGAGGAGCGATGCCATTTTTATACAGAGTGAATCATCAGAATACTACCACGCAACTAATCCCGATTCTATTGCTAAGGCAGAGGAGAAGAATTCAAAACGGTTCCTTTCACTTGATTTGAATTATGGGCGTAGGGTAGACTCCGACATGTACGAGTACCTTTTAGATAACGGGATGACCCGCGATGAATATCATTTCTTTCTCAATAACAACATGAAGCACCACTGCATCATGGGTAATGATTATTATATCACCAACGAACACCGCGTTTCAAAAGACGGAAGGACTGCTGGCTCGGGTGAAATCTTTGGTTATCACGTTATCACCATGCAGTATTACAACCGGTATGGTATCCCGGTTATGCATACGGAAACAAACCTTAGCCAGGGACCGAAGGGAGACGAATCTGTAAACTGGCTTTGGAAAGAATGGGCGAATGTATTGCGGGTAAGAAATGATGGCGTACCTATTGTTGGCTTTACCTGGTATTCGCTTACCGATCAGGTAGATTGGGACACAGCTTTAAGGGAAAATAACGGAAATGTAAACGCGTTGGGTTTATACGACCTCGACCGCAACATACGCCCGGTTGGCGAAGCCTATAAAAGGCTTATCAGCCAATGGAACACTGTACTGCCGACTAACAGCATTTGCTTGCAGCTTCCGGTGGTAATGCCATATTAGTTGCAAAAAAGAACAAGATGTGAATGGCGGAATATTGAATACAAATACACAAGAGCGGGACCGTCGGTAAACTCAGGTAAAGTGCTGCGGCCAATAATGAGTTACAGTATAAGCGAGCGTGGCAACGATGTTTAATAGTAGCAATACAGCCTGAACTAAAAAACAACAATACACTTTAAGCAGTGCAAAATAATATAAGTGTTGATAGCTTTTTGGTTACCGGCAGATGTTTTTCATGGCGTCATCGTTGTGTCACACATTTGTACGGCAAACCATCAGGCAGCTCTTGTATTTCTTAAACATAGCTTGAATGTATACATCTTAAAACAATCATTTAATAAATTTAAACATCATGGATTTTAAAGACAAAGCGGTAATTATAACCGGAGGCGGCGGAGGAATAGGACTGGCAACTGCAAAACGATTTGCTTCATCAGGTGCTATGGTAGTACTGGCAGACCTAAACGAAGAGGCGTTGCATACAGCGGAAGAGGAAGTAAAAAATGCCGGAGCTACAGAGGTTTGGAGCAGTGTATGCAACGTTACTGACGAAGCACAAGTAGCAGCTACCGTTACCGGCACCGTACAACGCTATGGCCATGTAGACGTGATAGTTAACAATGCCGGTCTAATGCTTTTTAAACCAATTGAAGATCAAACCATCGAGGATTGGCAAAAAATATTTAATGTCGATTTGTTTGGAGCGTTCTTTTTTATTAAGCATGCATTTAAACAAATGAAATCCGGTGGAGCAATTGTAAATGTTTCCAGCATTCATGCCATAGAAACAGAACCACTGGTAGCACCTTATGCAGCCGCCAAAGCAGCGCTGCTTTCTTTAACACGGTCAGCGGCTATTGAAGGGAAACCTAAAGGCATAAGGGTCAATGCGATTTTACCCGGTGCTATTGATACTCCCATGCTTTGGAATAATCCAAATGTAAAATCAGGTGTTGAAAAAATAAATAAGGAGGATGTAGGAACAGCCGAAGATATTGCAAATGCCATCGCTTACTTAAGCTCTGACGATGCGACATTTATACAAGGTGCGATGTTAAGGGTAGATGGCGGAAGATTAGCGCATTTGTAAGCTTTTTACAATGTGGGAATAAAACGTAGTTTTACTTTGATGAACGCACACCGGCATGTTCGCCAGCTTTTTTGTTTTCTTAACACCTGGGATCAGGTAATAACCGACATGCGAAGTGCAGTTGTCTTTATCGGTTCCATCATATTCCATCATTAACCCGATGGCAATACCGGCAACTGTATGCTCGGCTATTTTACTTTGTTTCGCAGTATGCTCTACTAGGGGCGGCACCTGTCGCATGTTTGAAAATACATCAAACGATACGTTCCTGCACTATCCTGATTGAGGGTTCGTTCAACAAAACTGTTCGTTTCAACAAGATTCCGCTAGTCCATTACATTTAGCAAACGAAGACTGCCAATACTATTGTTACCCTTCCGTTTACTCCACCATTCCTAGATGCAACTAACTTATGCAACTTACATCTTCATCCCCGCCATAGGGTCTGAACCATGCTGAAAAACATATTCACTGTTTACCAGATAAGCACCATTCGTAACTACCACATCTCCTTCTTTTAATCCTGCGGTTATTTCGATGGCATTATTTGCTGCAATACCTGTTTTCACCATGCGTATTTCATATACACCTGGCTTTGTCTGCACCCAAACAGTAGCACCTTTGCTGTCCCTTAAAACCGCATCAGAAGGAAGCGTTATAGAATTGTGTTGTCGCTGATTGATGGTAATGTACACCGGCATACCGGGGTGCAATTGGTTATTCTTGTTTGGAATGGTGACACGTACTAAATTTATTCTCGTACCGGGATTAATTTCAGGGTTTACAAAGTCAATCGTACCGTTTATCGTTTGGTTTACATCAGGAATTTGCACTGATACATTTTCATGATTATTGATGGAAGACATTTGTGTGGTATATACCTGCGCTTCTGCCCAAAGAGTAGAAAGATTAGCAAGTTGAACCACCGGACCACCTTCCATTACATATTCTCCTTCATTTACATTAATGGCAGTAATATAGCCTGCTTCGGTGCTGTAAAAAGTAGTCAATGTTGACGCTTGTTTGCTTTGTGCAAGCTGGTTAATTTGTGCATTCGTCATTCCCCAGAGTAACAATTTGTTTTTAGCACTTTCCACCAAAGCTGCATAATTAATTAATGTATTGCCGATGGTGCTTTGCTGTTCTACTGCATGAATGTACTCCTGCTTGGCATTATTAAGTTGTTCGCTGTACAAAGCATACAGTTTTGTTCCTTTGGCAACATAGTCGCCCACATTTTTAAAATACAACTGTTCCACTCTTCCTTCTACGCGGGCACTTACAGTTGATAATTTGTTTTGGTTAAAATTAAGTGTTCCTGTTAAAACAGTTTTATTTCCGATGGTTGCTTTACCGATGGTATCTGCCTGGATGTTGCCCAGTCTTACTTGTTCAGGGCTTAACTGAATTTGCATGGAAGAAGCCATACCTGTCATACTGGTTTTAGCTTTTTTAACAGCAATCAGCTTCATGCCGCAAATGGGACAATTGCCCGGATGTTCTTCATGCACCTGCGGATGCATGCTACAGGTGTAATACACGTCTTTGTTGGCTGCCGCAACAGTTTCTTTTTTTTGTTCTTTGCATGATGATAAAGCAAGCAATAAGCAAGCGGCAATTGGCAAAAGACGAAGAAAAATTGGCAATGAGCAACTGGTAAATTTGCAATTTGCAAATTGCTTATTGCTCATTGGCAATTGCTCATTGATATATCTAAAAAGTAGCTTCATTCTATTTATACTGGTTTTATAACCCATATGAGTTCATTTTATTATTGCACATTGCTAATTGCTTCTTGCTAATTGCCCTTTGCCCTTTGCCAATTGCTCTTTGCTCATTGCTCATTGCTCATTGCCCATTGCCCCGAACCCCAACCTATTCATTCGCCTGTATAAAGCTTTCGCTATCCACTAAATACTGTGCGTTAGTGGCAACGCTATCGGTCGTGTTCAACCCGGATAGTATTTGCACTTTACCCTCCGACCGGGTACCGGTGGTAACTTTGTGCGCCATAAAACCACCCGCTGACTTTAAAAATGCCACTTCGTTTCTGCCCAGAGAAACTACTGCTGTTTGGGGAAGCCACAAACCCTGTTTGCTGTCGGTATAAATATTTGCCGTCACCTGACTGCCGACGGTTAGCATATCCATGTTGTGAAAATATACCCGTGCCGTAAGTGTTTTACTGTTCCCCCGGAAAAAAGGTTCTATAAAATTAATCGTGCCGCTGATGACAGCGGTAGTATCAGTTTCCGGAACAATCTGCACACGGTCACCTTTTTTTATAAGAGACTGCTGATTGGGAAAAATTTGCAGGGCCGCCCAGGCTTTGTGATGGTTCATGATCATAAACAGGGTTTGTCCTTTGTTCACATACATGCCTTCTTTCAATGCCAACTCCTGTGTAACGGGAGCTGCATTATTCATTTCCGTTTCTTTGGCATTAGTGCCGCTCATATTGTTAGTCATACCCGCATCATGTACATGACCGCTATAGTTGCTGTAAATGCTTACGCTATACAAGGGCTTGCCTGTTGTAACAACTTTGTTCAGTTCCGTTGCACTCATGCCTAGTAATAACAATTTTTGTTTGGCGGCTTGAATGAATGAAGTATTCTGCGCATCATTTTTCAATAGAAACAATAGATTTTCCTGCGCTGTTACAAGTTCCGGTGAATAGATTTCTGCTACTTTTTGCCCGGCATTTATTTTTTGAAAACGGGAACGCAAATACAGCTTTTCTATACGCCCTGATACTCTTGCCGAAACAGAACCTGCGGCTCTGGTATCTGCTTCAATTGTACCATACACCTTTAGCGGAATATTCATATTGCTTTGCTGTAGTGTCGTGACCGGCAGCGATGCTACAACAAATTCATTGGTGGGTTTCAGCAAGGTTTCCAGATTAATATTATCTACGGCAACAGGTGCCGCATTTTTCTTAATTAACTTCATGCCGCAAATAGGACAATTACCCGGGTGGTCTTCAAGCACTTGAGGGTGCATGGAGCAAGTGTAAAGGTCGCTGGATGAAGATGTGGCGTTATCATTTACATGCTGGTTGCAACCCGGTAAAATAAGCAATAGGCAAAAGGCAATTGGCAAAAGACGAAGAATAATAGGCAAGGAGCAACTGGTAAATTTGCAATTTGCAAATTGCTTAATGCCCATTGTCAAATGATGATTGATATATCTAAAAAGTAGCTTCATTTTATTTACTGGTTTTATAACCCATAGATTTCATTTTATTATTGCACATTACTAATTGCCTATTGCCCATTGCCCATTGCTC
>JALYZZ010000452.1 GCA_030948675.1 Bacteroidota bacterium
GTGTAAGGGTAGGTTTGCCATCGCTTAAAATGGTTTCAATAAATAAAATATCTCCTCCAACATACGTCCACGCCAGGCCTACCGCCACACCTGGCAGGTTAATAGTCTTATAAATCTCGTTGCTGTATTTTGCGAAACCCAGTATTTTTTCAACATCCTGTAGGGTAAGAGTGCCTTTTACTTTACCCTTTACCGCCATTTCTTTTGCCTGGAAACGCATAATAGACGCTATTTGCCTGTCTAGTTCCCGCACACCGCTTTCCCGGGTATAGGTTTCAATTATCTTTTCAAGCACTTTATCAGCTATCTTAAAACATCCGTTTTTTAAACCGTGGGCTTCGAATTGTTTGGGTAGCAGATGCACTTTGGCAATTTGCACTTTTTCCTCAATGGCGTATCCGCTTAAATCAATAATTTCTAACCTGTCTCTAAGTGCAGGCTGTATTTGATTAATATTGTTGGCAGTTGCTATGAATAACACTTTACTTAAGTCATACTCCAGTTCGAGATAATTATCGTAAAACGTATGATTCTGTTCCGGATCTAAGACTTCAAGCAGTGCATTGCTTGGGTCGCCCCTATGGTCGCTTCCCACTTTATCAATCTCATCGAGAATGATAACAGGATTACTGCTTTTTATTTTGCGAATATTTTGAATAATTCTGCCAGGCATAGCGCCGATATAAGTCTTTCTATGGCCCCTTAGTTCACTTTCATCGTGTAGGCCTCCAAGGCTCAGTCGTACATACTTTCTTTCCACTGCATTGGCAATACTTCTTCCCAAAGATGTTTTACCAATACCAGGAGGTCCTATAAAACAAAGAATTGGGCTTTTCATATCGCCCTTTAATTTTAGCACAGCAAGATATTCAAGGATCCTTTCCTTAATCTTTGTCATACCGTAGTGGTCGTTGTCTAAAACCTGCTTTGCTTTTTTAAGGTCATAACTGTCTTTTGTGTACTCCTCCCATGGAAGGTCAAGCATCAAATCGAGGTGATTATAGACAACAGAATAATCTGGCGTGCTGGGATGCATTCGTTCCAGCTTCTCCATATTGCTTTTAAACAGGTTCTTTGCCGCCTGGGGCCATTTTTTGCCCTCGGCTTTTTTCTTCATCTCTGCTAGTTCGCGATCGTTCAGGTCGCCACCTAACTCTTCTTTAATGCTCTTTAGCTGTTGCTGTAGAAAGTATTCGCGTTGTTGCTTGTCAAGCTCGGTGCGGGTTTTATTTGTTACTTTATTTTTCAACTCAGCAAACTGTAGCTCTTTTTGCAAAATGTGCATCAGTTCTTCTGCTCTCTCTTTTACATCCTCCAACTCGAGCAAACGCTGTTTCTCAGCTACTTCGCTGTTTAGATTACTACTTACAAAATTGATTAGAAAAGACGGATTTTCGATGTTCTTAAGAATGATGGAAGCCTCAGTTGGTATATTAGGCGACATGGCAACTATCTGGCCGGCAACGTCTTTTATATTGCTGACGTAAGCCCCAAAATCATCATCTTTCGGTATAACGTCTTCATCCAGCAATTTCACCCTGGCTTTGAAATACGGATCTTCGGTAGTTATTTCCTCCAACAAAAAACGCTTTTTTCCCTGAATGATAATGGTAGTACCGCCATCCGGCATTTTTATCAATTTCACAATCTTAGCAATCGTACCAATGCTGCATAAATCTTTGACTTCAGGGTCTTCTATGGTGCTATCTTTTTGCGCAAGTACTCCTATCAACTTATTTGTTTTGTAGGAGTCATTAACCGCTTTTATGCTTTTATCGCGACCAACCGTAATTGGTAACACAACACCAGGAAACAATACTGTATTTCGAAGAGGAAGAACAGGAAGATTATCGGGAACTTCTGTTATTTTATCATTATCGTTCTCATTCTCGTTTATTGGAATTATTGGAATAAAGTCGGTATCATCTTCAGAACCTAAATAGAAATTCTTTTGAGTCATAGTTGTTTTTTAGTAGACAAAATGTCGCTACATTTTCATGGATATCAGTATTAAAACAGCGCTCATACAACTTTCAATATTAATGCCATTTGATTAGAAAGCTGCTGAAGGTAACAAACTGGCATAAAAAAAGCATTGCCAAAAGACAATGCATTAAAAAAAGTTAAAGGGTTAAATGTTTTTACAGCCGAAATCCTACGCCTATTTGTACTTGCTGACTTTTCCAATTATCTTGTTTATTATAATCGCTGATATTGCTTAACCCAATATTGTAACGACCATAGATACGTAATGACGCCACATTTATTGTAGCTCCTGCTACTAAAGAAAAATCACCATTTTTAAAAGCGTTCTGGCCATTCTTAAGTAACGTCTGATGCTGATCCAGTAAGATGCCGAATTGAGGACCGGCATTAAGGGTAAGCATGCTACCTACATTATAACGAAGTAACACCGGAATGGTAAGATATTTTAATTTGATAGTACCCGTAGAATCTCTAAAACTGCTAGTGATCGCGTTGTAATTGTCTGCGTGTCTGGTGTTAACCTGGTTCCATAGTACTTCTGGTTGAATACCCCATTTTTTATTCAGATCTATTTCGGCAAAACCTCCCAAAAAATACCCAAGATTATATCCGTCTTTAAATTGTTGTCCTGAAATTTTGTTAAGATTCGCTCCAATCTTTCCTCCAATACCTAGCTTTTGAGCGTTTGCAATAGATAAGAGGGAAAGCATTCCGATCGTAAGGGTTAGTATTTTTTTCATATTCGTCTGTTTTCCCTCCTAAGTTCAATTGTTATGCCAAATGATATGCTTCATACTCTGCCGCATTGTTAATTATTATTAAACCCTTTCAATCCATGGCACCACCATAATCATGCAGGTATCTTTCTCTCAACTACGGCTATTACTTTTTATTGAACCACTATTTTGCCGGTCAATATTTTAACGGTATCGTCAAGAATAATATAGAAATACAGCCCCGGACTAACGAGCCCTAGTTTAATGTTTTGAACTCCTGTAGTTAGCGTGCGGCTTACTACCATTCTTCCAAGCGCATCGTACACAACCAGGCTACCTTTTAATGCGGTACAACTGACAGTAACATTAGCTCCTTTTACTATCAGATTAGGGTAAAGTCGCGTTACAAACTGACTGCCGGTTGGTATTGAAATAATATCCGAAAAACTCACATTACCTGTATTATCAGTAATTCGTAATCTATAGTAGTTTGTAGTCGAGAGCGGCGAAGCATCTGTGAAAGCAAACGGCTGCAGGCAGCGATCGGCCGCGGCGGTAACCGTGCCTATATTGGTAAATGTTACGCCATCGCTGCTTCTTTCGATGCCAAAGGTTGTTGTAGCGTTTGTGCAGGTCACTCTCCAATTAAGAATATTTGAAGAACCCTGGGTACTGCCATTAAAATAGTTGACAGTGTTTGGATTGGTTGCAACAGTCGTATTCGTTTGAACGAAAAAGGCACCAAAACCGGTAACATCAAAAGTAACTTCCCAGCGGTTTGCTTCTGCATTCCAAATAATATCACCGTCAGCAGGGTCAATTAGTGTAGTTGCGCCAGAATAACTTGCAGGAAGGCCGGTATTAT
>JALYZZ010000464.1 GCA_030948675.1 Bacteroidota bacterium
GCACCTTATCAAATCAAGAACAGGCACGATGCGCCTTATTACCTCAAAAATGGGTTATCCCCTGAGGCCGATGAGACAGACGGCGTGGGATGTGAGCCGGGTGATTTGACAAAGCGAATGGCCATACCGTGGCAGGCAGACTTTTTTGATTGTACGGTACAATACGTCAATTTTACCAACCCAAAAATAAATAATGATGGACATGCTCCCGTTCCACCTATTTATTACGCTTATTGGTGGCCGCCTCAAAGTCCCTGGGATGTCCTTAGTGGTGTTTTAAGTAAAGAGGAACAGGATTTAGCTGGAATACCAGCAGGATTACAGGTCAATTTTGCAAGGGGCGTCAATGACTTCTCTCAGATGATCCAGGCATGGAGTTATCTTGGTTTCGTTATAAATAATAATACAGGGGAAGACAGAAATATGTTTCCTTATTTTACAGAAACAGAACGTGGTCACGCTAAATTTACAGTTACTTCTATTCCTGTCAGCAAGATTAGTAATAATGCTTCAGACGTTCTCGAGATACCAATTTACTTCCTTAAAGATGAACACAGTGAGATGATTGCTTTGTCTGCGACTGTAGAGGCCTTTACACCACTAGTAACTAAAAGAACAGATGATTTACCAAGATCGGGAAGCAGGATCAGATTCTAAGCATCATGTATTGATTATTGGTGGCGGCCCTGCAGGAAGTGCAGCAGCGCTCACTCTACTCAAGTATAGTAATGTGTTGGTTTCCGTAGTTGAGTCCTCTGATTTTTCTCAGCAACGGCTAGGAGAAGTTACTTCCGCCGGCATTGCTCCTTTGCTGCAATACCTAGGTATAGAGGAGCAAAGTTTTCTGAATAAGCACCTTTCTTCCTACGAAAGTATTTCTTCTTGGGGTTCTTCAGAAATACACAACCGCAGCAGTACCTTTTCTGTACTGGGAGGCGGTTGGCATCTTGACCGCAACACTTTTGATTCAGACCTTTTTACACAGGTGGAGCAAAACGGAGGCATGGTTTACCGGAGCGCAAAGCTGATAGAGGCTATAATGACACATGAAAACAAATGGCAACTTAGTTTAAAACATAAAGGTAAGATTGTAAATCTCGTTGCAGATTATATAATTGATGCATCCGGGAAAAAAAGTATACTCCCCAGAAAGTTGGGTGTTGAACATCATTTGTTGGACAATCTGGTTGGATTAACGGTATTTTTCAAAACTAATGAGACCAGACATTTTTTATCGATAGAATCTATTCCTTACGGCTGGTGGTATTCTGCTGTCGTTCCAAACAACCAATTAGCCGTCACTTTAATGACCGATGCTGATATTGGCAGGCAGTATAAATTTAGTCGGTTCAATGAATGGATGAAATTATTAAAGTCTTCAAAACATACGCGTGAGCGCTTGCCTGCAAATGCAGATAAAACAAGAATTTTTGTACGACCTGCTCACTCCCAAATAATTAAGTGCATTACAGGTAATAAATGGGTTGCAACGGGTGATTCGGCTGTGTCTTTCGATCCCTTGTCTTCCTTAGGTATTGGCCATGCTGTGTCCTCCGGAATTGAGGCGGCAAGAGCGATCATTGCTTATTTTCAATTGGATGATTCATTATTAAATAATTACTGTCATGTTATTGCTGCTACTTTTAAAAAAGTGGTTTCAAGACAAAAGGAGTTCTACCTTAAAGAACAACGTTGGTCAAAGCATGAGTTTTGGTCGAGAAGGCATTTGGACTCTTACGGATGATAGATTAATTTATTTTAAAAGTAGAAAAAATTGGTTAGAAATACTAAAGGTGGTTCTGTCGCATATCTTTAGATGAAAAGATGTTTACTAGCTTCAGTCGGTTAGTTATGCAGCTAGAGAACAAATGTTTTGAAATAATTAATCTCAGGAAAAGTAATTTGTCCCTTTCTAATCATTCTTACTATTTCTATTCCTGTCAGTGTCCTTGATGCCGATTCAAAGCTCTTAAATCCTAGCATATTCTTTACTCGCCATTTTATAAATCTGTGATCTTGCTCTACCATATTATTCAAGTACTTAATCTGCCTAATCCTTACTCTCTTTATACACCTTTTATTATACGTTTTAATGGCTTCCTTATTTGCTCCACTCTTATCGATATTAATCACTTTTGGACAACCATTATTACTGATTGCCCTTAAGAGAAATTTGTGCGCGGCTAGTTTGCTTCTCCTTCTTGTTAATAAAAAATCTACCGTCTTACCTTCCTTATCAACAGCTCTATACAAATACATCCACTCCCCTTTTACTTTAATATAAGTTTCATCCATCCTCCAGGTAGTACCAACTGCTTTTCGTCTTTTCTTTATTCCACACTCAATTAATGGCGTAAACTTATATACCCATCTTTGTATCGTAGCATGATCAACCGTTACGCCCCCGATAAATAGAAGTTCTTCTAAATCTCTATGGCTAATGCACTTGAGGGCTCATTTATAAAATAACGAATTGAGGTCGGCATAGAAAGTACAGCAATAACTAAAATATTGAGGAGGAATACTATTCCAACCAGGTTAAATGCAACTATAATCGTCGGCGCATATGCTTTCTTTGTACGCAATAAAAAACCTGCCGGAAGTGCTAGCAGCCCTGTAAGTACGTCGAGGTTTCTTCCTTCAAAACTTCATCTGTATTGGAAGCTTATTTGCCAAAAATGCCAACCATAATAGCATCGATAGCTGGCCTAATTCTACTGCTATATGCCGTTTTTGCAAATAGTAAAAACAAGAGTAATAACAATTTTTCATTTCCTGGAAACTACCGGCTGATACTAAAAGAGTATGTAGATTTTTACAATGAGCTTGACGAAGCCGCGAAGATGCTATTTGAGAACCGGCTTCAACGCTTTCTTGCAACAACAAGAATAACAGGCGTAAATACCGATGTGGAAGATATTGACCGGGTGCTTATAGCTGCAAGTGCTATTATTCCCATCTACGGTTTTGCCGATTGGGAGTATATAAACCTAAAGGATGTTTTATTATACCCGGATTCATTTAATGAAAAGTTTAACCAGGAAGGAGATGACCGTACCACTCTCGGAATAGTAGGTGAAGGGGCTTATCAAAACCTGATGATACTTTCAAAGCATGCGCTGAGAGAAGATTTTATGAATAAAATAGGAAAGAGCAATACCGGCATTCATGAATTTGTTCACCTGATCGATAAAACGGATGGTGCCGTAGATGGAGTACCTGAATTCCTGCTCAACAAAAAATACGTATTGCCCTGGCTGAACCTGATACAGGATAACATTGAAGAAATCAGGCAAAGCCGATCAGATATTAATCCTTATGGAGCTACCAATAAGGCCGAATTTTTTGCAGTAGTATCGGAGTATTTTTTTGAACGGCCTGACCTTTTGCAAGAAAAGCACCCCGGGTTATATGAAATACTTACCCAAATATTCGGGCAGCAGCCACAAAAGGGTTAATGGATTTTTTCCTTGTCTTCCAGGATATGGTCTTCCCGCATAGACCTATCGGTTTCGTTGCCATGTACTGGATCCTGATCAAAATTTGAACAGGATTGTTTGAGCCGTCTCCGCTCCTTAATTTCGTTTTCAATATCAAAGTATTTCAATCGACGGCATTTAATAAAAGATTAAAAAGTTATGGAGTTTAGATTCTTTGATAATTATCAATTTAATAATTGCATCATTCAACCTATTTTTAAGGCATAAGCTAACATCGTTTGATGTTATGAATGTGAAAATGAAAAACGTGTGTCATGGAAAGAGCATTCGGAAAAACAGCAGAGGATTCCTATCCTAAAAAAATCTTTGAAAATCAACTTATCACCGCTGATGATTTACAGCAGTTCAAGAAACAATTATTAGAAGAGTTGCTTCTTGCATTAAAGCCAACGACGGGTGTAACAACAAAAAAATGGCTGAAGTCCCATGAAGTAAGGAGAATGCTAAAAATTTCTCCTGGTACTTTGCAAACACTTAAGTCTTCCGGAGTTATCCCTTATACTAAAATAGGTGGTGTTCATTTTTACGATTACGAAGAAATACAGCATCTGCTGGAGGCGGGAAAGACTAATAAGTAGTAATAGAAGTTTCTAAATGTGGAGGATTATCATTGAGATTCTTCCCTGAAAAGAAGCAGGAGATCTGACTACTAAGGCCAGGGCTAAGAC
>JALYZZ010000470.1 GCA_030948675.1 Bacteroidota bacterium
GTAACGGTTTCGCCTGATGTATTTCTTTCTCTTGCCAGTCCTGACACAGGATGACCAAACTCCCAGAAGTATTTGAACGTTTGCTGTTGAACCAAAGTGAGTAATGCACTGTCAGAAATTTGAGGGAATTTATCAGCAGAGTCGATACCTGTTTTAAAATTGATGTTTACAGCAGTGCCCAGGGCTTTTGCAGCAGCCGATTGAAAACCCGAAGAAACAATAACCGAATAGGAACTAAGTGGTTTTAAAGACGCAGCGGAATTAAGTACTACCACACTATCGTGGTTGTCGTAGGTTGCGTTATAAGCAACTGAAGTACCTGACCCTTCATTAAATAAAATATTTGCAGCAACGGATGCACGTTGAACAGGTGCAGAAAAAGAGATTTTTACAGGCGCTTTTAGCGAGGAGTAAATGCGATTAGAACCATTATAAACTTGTCCATTTACTGTTGTTGAAACGTAGTCAAAGCTTGCTGCAGGCGCAACAGGTGGGGTTGCACTATCCTTTTTACTACAGGAAATTAAACCAACTATTATTGAAAGAAAAAGTGCTTTGCTCATATTCTTTGTTCAACCGGTTTTCCGAATCAGTTTAACTCCTATGCCTTGGTAAAATCGATCATCCTGTTAAAAAAGGCCGCTTTAACTAGCAGCCTTTGTGTTGATTTTTCTATTGTTTACCGTGCTTGCCTTTCTAATTGATATAAGGCAGATATTTCTGCATCAGTGAGTGCTTTATTGTATACTCTTAACTCATCTATTGAACCGTTCAACAAACCGTGAAAGCTTAAAGTAGGTGACTTAGAAAAACGAGTGGAAACATTTGAAAAACCACCGATTACCACCTGGGTTGGTGTTGGCATTACTATTGGGCCTAATCCTTTTCTGGTGCGAAAATTATTATTAGACACCCTGATATTGTTTGCAAAAAGGTCGATATTTTCGGTGGCTGCGTCATACCTCATTACATAATGGGTCCATTTGCCAATGTTAGCGACCTCCTGGTAGTCTACTCCTTTTGTTCCATAATCATTAATGTTGTCGCCGCCCATCCTGTTACCAGCAGGGTAGCTGCCAATCCATGTGTGAAAGTCAATTGGGCTGGAAGTGCTGTGACCCGTCTCAATACCCATATTAATGATATCCAGCCAATCGGTTTCTTTAGTTGTATCGCGGGCTAGTGTAAAAAATTCAGAAAAGGTAGAGCCGTTATTGGCAACGTCATTGATCCACATACTTACCGAGCAGCTTGCCAGTGCATCCTTGCTACTTAAAGCAGCGATTGTAGGATATAGCAAGAAGCCGGTATTGAGATGTAATGCCTGACCCTTAAAACTTTGGATAAAGGAAGCATTCGAAACAGTTACAGGTGTTGTGTTTGATTTTGTTTCATTATTCGTTCCATCAAAACTCCAGTATGCGAGTAGGTTGGTAGCTGCCACCTGGTTCGAATTTGTGTAACCTCCGGGTACTGGCGGTGGATCACCTTTAACAACATCGTCATCGTATTGAGCTTTTGTACAGGCATTCAAAGCAATCGCAGCAGATAAAGAAACGCACAAGAATAAATATATCGTTCTCATTGTATATTTTTTATTTTTTAGAAAGAATTAATACCCGGGATTTTGTGTCAACTTTCCTCCACTTAAATCTATCTGGGCTTGTGGTATTGGCCAAACTTCATTCTTATTATCTACAAAGTTTTTACCGCTTGAGCGCAACACTGCCCCCGCCCTGCCCTGCCTCACCAGATCAAAGAAACGGTCTTGTTCCATTGCTAACTCAACCCTTCTTTCTTTCCAAATGTTTGCCTGTGTACCTATAGAAGCAGGCAGGTTGGCGCGGGCGCGTACCATGTTTAGTTTGGCTGTTGCTTCTCCTGCATTGCCTAACATAGCGGCAGCTTCTGCATACATTAGCAGCACTTCGGCATAACGCATTAGCCTGATGTTTTTGGGCTTGGTGTCTTTGTTGTTTGATAACTGTGGGGACTCTGCAATAGCACTGTGATAAGCTTTGTAATTGTAACGCGGGTTCTCCACCGAGTCCTGTGATGGTATTCTAAAGCCATCCCATAAGTAAGCGCCATTGTCTTTACCGGCAACTGTCGGATTAATAAAAATGATCGTTGCATTTTTGCGTGTATCACCAGTCTCGTAAGCATTTACAAGGTTCGAGGTAGGGTCATTGAAACCAAATCCGAGATCGTTCCAGCCACCTCTTCCGCGCGCACCCTGGCCGTTGCTATAGAGAGGGCTTACAGCATTTTCGCCGATGTTTATCCCTGTCTGTACTTCAAAAATCGACTCAGAATTGTTGACGCCACCGACGCCGTTTACAGGCTTTTCTCTAAAAATCAGGTTGTAATCAGGAACCAAAGAGTATAGGTTAGAATTGATAATGGCCTGCGTGAGATCAAAGGTTTTCTGCCAGTTCTTCTGGTATAAATAGACCTTTGCAAGGAAGCTTTGTGCAGCTCCTTTCGTTGCTCTGCCGGGAGATGAAGCAGCATCGCCTTTTAATGGAAGGTTATCAACTGCAAATTGCAAATCAGTTGTAATGACACTGTAGATATCTGCGGCTGTAGCCCTTGTTTGAAATTCATCGGTGTTTACTTCTGATGGCTGTGGCGTTCTGATTACTTTTGGCACCCCCCCAAAAGTGCGTACTAAATTAAAATAGTATAATCCTCTTAAAAACCTTACTTCACCCAACAACCTGTTTTTAGTAGCTGCATCAAAAGTGCTGTTGGTTAGTATGTCAATAGCATTGTTAGCCCTTGCAATACCCAGGTAATGACCATTCCAAACGTTATTAAAAATACCGTTGTGCGAATCGGCTGTAAAGTTGTCTATATCCCCTGCCCCACCT
>JALYZZ010000169.1 GCA_030948675.1 Bacteroidota bacterium
GGCCCTGGCCTATTATTAAAAAATCAAACACCATACGTCCCTGCGTTTGATTAACGGGTAACAGGTCGTTTTCATTTGTACTCATCGTTGGTCTTTGATTCATAATGCTTTTTTTAGTAGTTCGGCAACCCATTATTTGCTGCTTAAAGCTTCATTAATTCATTATTTTACTATTTACCGCAACTAAAAAGGCCCGGCATATCGTGTATGCAGGGCCTTTTTAATATTAGAGTAATTTATTTTTTCAATGCTTCAGCCATTGTTTTTCCAATATCTGCCGGACTGTCTACCACATAGATTCCACACTCTTTCAAAATCTTCATCTTTGCTGCAGCGGTATCGTCGGCGCCTCCTACGATTGCACCCGCATGCCCCATACGACGACCTGGAGGGGCGGTTTGACCAGCAATAAATCCAACTACCGGTTTTGTGCCATTGTCTTTTATCCATCTTGCGGCTTCGGCTTCCATTCCTCCACCAATTTCGCCAATCATGATGATCCCTTCTGTTTCGGGATCATTCATTAATAGTTCAACTGCTTCTTTGGTGGTTGTACCTATAATAGGGTCACCGCCTATGCCAATTGCCGTAGATATTCCTAGTCCTGCCTTTACAGTCTGGTCTGCAGCTTCATAAGTTAGTGTACCTGATTTAGATACTATTCCTATTTTTCCTGGCTTGAAAATAAAGCCTGGCATAATACCTACTTTAGCTTCATCCGCAGTAATAACTCCCGGGCAGTTAGGGCCAATTAATCGCGTAGTTTTACTTACCAGGTAGTTCTTAACTTTAACCATATCCTGTACTGGAATGCCTTCTGTGATACAAACAACCAGTGCTATTCCTGCATCGGCAGCTTCCATAATGGCATCTGCAGCAAAAGCAGGTGGAACAAAAATGATACTTACATTAGCGACTGTTTGGGCAACAGCATCTGCTACGGTATTAAAAACCGGTCTGTCTAAATGCGTAGAACCTCCTTTGCCTGGGGTAACTCCGCCAACTACATTCGTACCGTACTCAATCATCTGAGTAGCATGAAAAGTTCCTTCGGTACCGGTAAAACCCTGTACAATTATTTTGGAGTTTTTATTTACTAATACACTCATAGCAAACGATTGAGGTAGTTTTTTTAATGAAGGGCAAAAATAGTACTTAACAGCAATAACAACACAATTTTATTGCCCATATACCAGGGTGAACTAACCACGCTTTTAATATGGTGCAATGCTTCGATTCATTCTTTAAAATTTATCCAATGTTGGTTTAACTTCTGAAACCAGCACGTGTCTTACATTTCCTAAAAATGATATAAATCGTTTAAATACAAGGAGCTAACAAAGATTTGCTGCTAAGTTTGCAAGGATACAAACAACAATGAATAAAAATTACGCGCGATATTTTAATCTTCCAGTTCTTTTCTCACTCGTCATTTTTATTGTTGGCGATGTGGGCTGCGCCAATATGATACCTCCTGGTGGAGGACCCAGAGATTCTCTGCCACCCGTTTTGGTAGATGCGATGCCAAAAGACTCTGTAACACATTTTACAGGTAATCGCATCACGTTAAACTTCGACGAATTTGTAGAGATTCAGAATGCATTTGAAAATGTGATAGTTTCTCCCAATCCGGTTAGCGTACCTATAATAACAGCACGTTTTAGAACGGTAACTATTAAAATAAAAGATACGCTTGAACCAAATACCACTTACTCCATCAATTTTGGTAATGCATTGAGAGATATTAATGAGGGAAATGTTGCAAAAAATTTTACCTATCTTTTTTCAACAGGAAGTAAACTTGATACAAATACATTGTCTGGAAAAGTAATTATGGCCGAGACAGGTAAAGTCGACACTACTCTAATTGTGGTTTTACAACGAAGTCTTGATGATAGCGCGGTGGTAAAAGAACGACCGAGGTATGTAGCTAAACTGGACGGAAAAGGTAATTTTCAGTTTCGAAATTTGGCGAGCGGCATCTTCGCAGTTTATGCATTGCCTAACGAATATTCAAAGCGCTATGACGATACCACCAAACCTTTTGCCTTTGCTGACTCAACTATTAATAGCACCAATAATAGCCCGCTGACCCTATATGCCTATCAACTAAAAAAAGTAGATGCTGCTACAGCTAAGCCTAAGTCGGCAGCGGCTACCGGTAAGGTAAAAGAAGATAAGCAATTAAGATTTCAGACAAATTTTGAAGATGGAAAGCAAAGTCTGCTCAAGAACTTAGAACTGACTTTTAATAAAAAAATATACACGTTTGATAGTACAAAAATTACTC
>JALYZZ010000515.1 GCA_030948675.1 Bacteroidota bacterium
TTTAATGAAGTGTTTGTTTCTGTCACCTACATCATAGTGCTGTTTTCGATTCTGGTACAGGGGTTAACCATTGGTAAACTTGCTAAAAAGCTGGCAAATTAATAGATACGAAATGTGCCGGCTAAGAAAGTACAATAGTCAAAGTAATTCCCGCCACAGAACGACGTTTCATTAATAAACAATGCACGAAACAAAATTAGCCTATACAAAGAAAGACCGCCGTTACAATGGATGCATGTCGAATTAGCAGTTCTTTTTTTTGAAGCGGGCCAACATTCTTTGTGGAGCCTCTGTTGTGTCACTTGTGCGCTATCTTTTAGCAGCAACTTTTAGTTTCCTCCTTTTTCTCTTTTTCTACCGTGTAGAATGTCCTGTTAGTTTATTTACTATCGCTAATTTGTTTGAAGTTTGCAGTTACTTATCGCTATCTCTGTCGCTTAACTTGTCATTAAATCAGTGCAAACATGAGCTCCTCCAAAAAGCTTTCACAACTACCTGCCACCGCCATTTGCGGAAACGACATTACCTCATCATGTTTGTATGTGTCGGCGCTAACAATAGTGTATGCAGGGCAGTATGCATTTATTGCCTTGCTTATGGTTGCGGGCCTGCTTTTTTTATTCAGAAAAATATACGGAGAAGTGGTGGGCGCATTGCCATTAAATGGTGGCGCTTATAATGTATTGCTAAATACCACCAGTAAAAGCAACGCCTCGGTAGCCGCCTGTCTAACCATACTTTCTTACATGGTTACAGCGGTTATTTCGGCAAGCGAAGCCATGCATTACCTGCAAGGTTTGTTTGCATTTATTAATGTGTTTATAGCTACTATTATTTTGCTGACTCTCTTTTTGTTATTGGTGATAATGGGCATTTCGGAGTCGGCAGTGGTCGCTACCGCTATTTTTATTATCCACCTGGCTACGATGGCAATCTTAATCATTAGCGGTTTTTGGTTTGTCGCAAATCACGGGTTGCAGGTGGCGACAGAAAATTTCAGTACTCCTGTAAAGGGTGGAATTTTTACTGCACTTGTGTTAGGTTTTAGCACAGCAATGCTGGGCATATCCGGCTTTGAAAGTTCCGCCAATTTTGTGGAAGAGCAGGCGCCAGGCGTGTTTCCAAAAACCCTACGCAATATGTGGCTGGCAGTTTCCATTATCAATCCTTTAATAGCCTTAACTGCTGTGCTGGTGCTGCCATTAGCAAGTGCTGTACAGCACCAGGAAGCCCTGCTTTCGCACATGGGGCTTGAGACGTCGGGACGCTGGCTGTCAACCGTTATTTCGATTGATGCTACCCTGGTTTTAAGCGGTGCGGTACTTACATCGTATGTAGGCGTAGGCGGTTTAATTAAACGAATGACACTTGACAGGATATTGCCGCAGGCTTTATTGAAAGAAAATAAACAGGGCAGTTCGCCACGAATATTTATTTTGTTTTTCTTGTTGTGTTTGTCGGTGTTGTTTATCACCCAGGGACAGCTCGGTCCCCTTGCCGGAGTTTATACCATATCTTTTTTATTGGTGATGGTGTACTTTGGCTTCGGTAATTTTTTGCTTAAGATAAAAAGGTCCCGGCTTCCGCGTCCTGAAGTGGCACCGGTTTTATCTGTTGCCGTAGCCATATTTCTGGTAGTGCTAGCGCTTTATAATAACGTAAAACTGCATCCTGATTTCCTAATTGTTTTTTTGCAATATTTTATTCCGTCTATCCTTATCATTTACTTGCTGCTAAGCAGGAAACACATTTTACAATATTTGTTGATAGTTGTAAACAGCTTTTTTGATACCCTCAGGCGATGGGCGGCCATTAGCCGGTTAACCATTACTAAATACATTCGAAAACTTTCAGAGCAGCAATTTATTTATTTTACCAAGGGAGACAATATAGCTGTGCTAAATAAAGTGATGATTTATGTTCAGGAAAATGAAATCACCACTAAGCTTAAAATTGTAACGGTTTTAAATGAGGGGCAGGAAATTTTGCCTAACTTTTTAAGTGACCTTGAAGTGCTCGACCGCGCCTATCCGGGTATCGATATTGAATTTATACAACTACGGGGCACTTTTGGACCAGAATTAATTCAGCAACTGAGCCGGGAGTGGAAAATTCCAACCAACTTTATGTTTATCAGCTCGCCCGGTAACAGGTTTTCTCACCACATTTCAGAACTGCATGGGGTAAGGTTAATTATATAATCTTCGATGTAGAAATAAAATTTAAACAATGAAAATGATGAAATGAGAAAGTATCTTCAAAACCTGTTAGACCTTAAAGAGAACGCTGATTTTGAAAAAACAAAATTAACTATTAGTGAAGGAGTCTCTCTCAGGGGATATAACCTGTGGATTCTTGTTTGTTCAACGGTACTTGCCTCCATTGGATTAGATACAAATTCAACGGCGGTCATTATTGGTGCCATGCTTATATCGCCTTTAATGTCACCCATTTTGGGTATGGGCTTGTCAATAGCCGTGCATGACAAACAATTATTAGGTAAGTCGCTGAGAGATTTATCGCTGGCGGTCGTTATCAGTCTTGGGGTATCAGTTCTATATTTCTTCTTATCGCCATTGGGCGAGCCTACGGCTGAATTGCAGGCACGTACCTTTCCCACTTTATTAGATGTACTGGTTGCGTTATTTGGGGGTATAGCGGGTATTGTTTCAATTTCCCGTCACGACCAAACAAATGCGATACCGGGTGTAGCCATTGCCACTGCCTTAATGCCACCACTATGCACTGCCGGCTTTGGTATTGCTACTATGCACTGGAACTATTTTCTCGGCGCCTTTTATCTATTTTTTATCAACGCGGTTTTCATCAGTTTAGCAACTTATCTCATTGTCAGGTATCTCCATTTTCCCGAAAAAGAATTTTTAAATAAAAGAGTGCAGAACCGGTATAAGGTCTGGTTTGGCATTATAAGTATGATTGTATTAGCTCCGAGTGTGTATTTTTTATATACTGTTTATCAGAAAGAGCTAGTTAAAAAAGATATTGAGCAATTAGTTATATCACCCGTAAAAAGCCAGGGGAATGAAGTTTTAAAATGGGAGCTGGTAAACAAAGACACCACAAAACTGATTAAATTATATTACTCAGGCATTCAGGTAAGCGATAGTTTAAAAGAATCTATTGACAGTGCACTCCATACACAGGGCATGGCGAAATATAACCTCGTTCCGATGCGAATAAATCTTACAAAAGATGAGGTAAGTGAGTTAAGTGCAGAAATGACAAGGCAGATGTTTCAGGAAATGCATCTTGATGAAATGAAAGAACAAAGCTTGCTTAATCAGAAATATTCTGATACGCTGTCATACACCAGGATATTAGCAGAGGTGAAAGTGGCATACCCTTTTATTGACACTTTATTTAATGGATGGCTAACAATACCTCATTCTTCATCTAAAATTGATACCTTGCCAGTCGTGTTTTATACAACGGGCAGGCCGGTAAGCAAAGGCCAGCAACAAAGCTTTTATAAGTTTTTAAAAGCGAGGTTAGTTAAAGATACAGTTGTATTGATGCACAGGTAGACGGCAACAGTTCGATAACCTTTTCTGTAAAGATGAAAACTTAGAAGTATGAACCTTGAATACCAGGTTAAAAAACCAGACGACTTAACCAAAATCAATAACAATAAATTATGGTGAGTTGCTGCGGTGGTCTTATATTTTAGGAGTGAACTCTGAAAAGTTGCTTACAACTATTGATAAGGTTGGCAATTCCACCCCAGACGTGAAGAAGTTTATCAGGGGCTAAAGCTCAGTCTAAATCTCTTTCATTCGTGAATCGCGTCTACTGGTTTTAAATATAACGGACATAGATCATAATCCTAATTACAATAAGTCCGTTAGCTACTCGCTATAATGCCACAATACCCCCCACCTGGTACTAACACAGAAATAAAACAAGCTGTTTAATTAAAAAGGAAGTAAGCATACCTAAATGAAAAAAAGTATATTATTTTTGATATTATTGGTTCTTTCACTGGCAGCCTTGTCGCAGCAAAATAAACAAACCGACAGTCTTCACAACGACACCGTTCATCTTACCGAACAATTACTTCTGCAGCAGCAACAGCAAAAAAATGTGGATGAACTGGTCAAAGCCAGGTTACAAAACGAACTACAATTATTGTCTGCCGACAATAAGCAGAAACGGGAATTAGAATTACAACTTCATGATATTGCTGTACGCGACAGCATTAGAAAAACAGAACAGAAATCAAAAATTGAATTATTAAGAAAAACGGCAAAAGGCTATCCGGTTACTTTAAATGAAGACACATTATTTTACGTGTACACACGTTTAGGTTCTTTTAATGCCGCTGAACGGGCCGCCGCCATTACTGCGAGATTGGAGAAACTGTATGCAGACGAATTTTTTAATCCCGACACTTTATCGTTGTCAGAAAGCGACAATGGCTACGACATTGTCTACAACAGCGATTTAATCGTAATGTCGGTTTCGACTACGGATGCCCTTTATTTTAACAAAACCCCAACTGAGTTAGGCACTCAATATCTGCAACTGATAAAGCAGACCGTTAGTAAAAATAAAAAGTCCAACAGCATTATTAACTGGATCAAACGATTGGGCTACGTTGCTTTGGTAGTTATAGGAATATTCGTAGTGATCTTCTTCATTAACCGGTTATTCAAATTATTTTCCAAACGGATTATTGCCAAAAAGGATAGGTATTTTAAGGGCATTACCATCAACCAGTACAAACTGTTTTCGCCAGAGCAACA